>NZ_JHVE01000016.1:0-90799 GCF_000619985.1 Prevotella sp. P6B4 | reverse complement strand
ATCATAGATGACCTTAAGGAGCAGGTACTTGAACATGCGGATAGGAGACTCTGCCATACGACCATTGTCTGGACAGTATTTGTCTAACAACTCTTGATAGACAAAAGAAAAATCAACGAGCCCGTTGATACGTCTCAGAAGATTGTCTTGTGGGACAACTATGTCGTACAAGGCACTATACTCACTCAATACTAACTCTTGTTGTTGCGACAGCATAAGCACTCTCTTTTATGCTGTAAAGGTACAAAAAAATCTGCACATAGCCAAATGTTTTACTGACTATGTGCAGACTGTAATTGTTAAAAAGTGCCTAATAGGACTTTTTCAGTGCCCTCCCAGCCGGCGGGGGATATTTGTTTTATTTCTCTTTCAGCAAGTCGGGGCGAAGCCTGCGGGTGCGTTCCATCGCTTGCTCAAACTCCCACTCACGTATTTTGGCTTCGTTGCCGCTCAGTAATATCTCTGGCACTTTCCAGCCTTTGTAGTCGGCAGGGCGCGTATAGATAGGTGCTGCCAAGATATCATCCTGGAAACAGTCGCTCAAGGCACTCTGTTCGTCGCCAATTACACCTGGCACTACGCGTACAATGGCGTCGGCAATCATGGCTGCCACCAGTTCGCCACCTGTCAGCACGAAGTCGCCAATAGAGATCTCTTTGGTGATCAAGTGTTCACGGATACGCTGGTCGATACCTTTATAATGGCCTGCTAAGATAATCAGATTCCCCTTCAGCGAGAGTTCGTTGGCCATATGCTGGTCGAAACGCTCGCCATCTGGCGATGTAAAGATAACTTCGTCGTAATCGCGCTCAGCTTTCAGGGCGGTGATACAACGATCAATAGGCTCGCACTGCATCACCATGCCTGCGCTGCCTCCGTATGGATAATCGTCCACTCGACGCCATTTGTCAAGGGTGTAGTCTCTCAGGTTGTGTAAACGGATTTCGGCTAATCCTTTCTTTTCTGCTCTTGCCAGGATCGACTCGTGAACAAAGCCTTCCAACATCTCTGGCAGTACGGTTATAATATCAATTCTCATCTAAAAAATGCTTTAATTCTTTCTATATATTTCATGCCGGTCTCTCGACCGATATCGTAGATGCGCTGCATCTCTTCTGGGTCGTGAGAGATGTGTCCGATCTTCAAAGGTGCTTCAGGACGGATGACCAATGCACGGCCTGTCGACTCTGCCTGATACACATACGACAACTGCTGGTTGTACATAATGTGTCGCTTGTCCATCGCCTCAATCATGTTGGGATATTTCCTGAGAGCTATGCGCATCAGCGGCATCAGCTTGTTGTGCTCCTTGACGTAGCCGTCGGGTTGGGTGAGTATCACCAGGTTTTTCTCGTAGCCGATGTTCTCGAAATACTCCAAAGGAATGGAATCTGCCACGCCGCCGTCAAGAACTTTCATACCTTCAAGCTCTACTATTTTCGAGGCCAAAGGCATGGATGCTGAAGCGCGAATCCAGTCGTAGGTCAGTTGTTCGCCTTTGGTCAGCTGCTTGTAAACAGGCTTACCAGTCAGCACATCGGTACATACGGCATAGAACGCCATCGGGTTCTCTTCGAACGCCTGATCATCGAAAATGTCGTATTGGGTAGGGATGATATGATAGCCGAATTCTGCGTTATACAAGTTTCCCGTTTTCAGCCACGACTGCCAGCTGCAGTAGCGGTTGTCGTGCGCAAAGCGCTTGTTGTAACGCAGGGCGCGACCAGGTTGGCGGCTCTTATAGTTGCATCCAAAGGCTGCTCCTGCCGATACACCAATCAGTCCATCAGGCTCTACATGCGCTTCCATCATGACATCGAGGACGCCAGCTGTAAACAGCCCACGCATGGCGCCACCTTCTAATACCAGTCCCTTCTTCATGGCTGCAAAGGTAATAAAAAAGATTGATATCTTGTTAAATTTTACTGATTATTTGGCGTTTTCGCTTTTTCTACTTACTTTTGCACACGTAATGAAAAAGATAGGATTACTTGTTTTTCTGCTATGGGCGGTGCAGATGGCTTGGAGTCAGGCCATCTACGATCCTAAGTGTATCACGCTGATGGATGCGCCTCTCGAAGGCCCTGATTCGGCATTTATCCAGGCATTGAAGAGTGTGGGATTCGAGGCTGTTGCTGGTGCAGATGACGATGGTACCTATCATTTCAAAGGCGATTTCTATGGTATCAAGGATGCGCGACTCGAGGTGACAGTCAACGAGCAAACCAAGCTGTTCAGCGAGGCTACCGTTACCTGCGGTCCTTATCGCACACGTGAGCTCTATGAGCGCAACCAGAAGTATCTGTTGGGTAAGCTGCAGCGCGAGTGGGGCAACTTCAAGGCGAAGGGCGATGGTTCGCTCTATATCCTGACTGACTATGGTTATATCCGTCAGAGCGTCACGCTCCATGAAAACGGCGCACACTCCATCAGCTACTATTATCTCAACATGTCGCCTTATTATAAGGATGTGTCGAACATGGGGTTGAAGGGATTTGTACAGGAGGTTATCACAGAGAATCCTGTGGCTGAGAATCCTATCGAGCATTTCGACGAGATGGGCAAACTTGAATCAGTAGAACTCACAGAACGCAAATATAATCAGGTGGGCTATCTCATGGCTGCCACGCTTACTGAAGGCGGCGAGAAAAAGCAGATTACCTACGATTATAACGATGCTGGCAATCTGAAACGCACCATCCAGACCAATATGGTTTCAGGTTTGAAACTGGTTACTGATTACAAATGGAATGACGATGGTGAGATGGTTCAGCAGAGTCAGAAAGCCTTTGATAAGGACAACGAGTGTATCATGAGCGTAACGATGAAATACAACATCGAAGAGCGCGACGATAACGACAACTGGACTAAAAACACGCTCCACATTACCAACTGGTTGAAAGGACAGCGTGCCCAGACGATGGAAGTCGTCCAGACACGCACTATCTCTTATTGGGATGAAGATTAACCTATCATCTCCAAGAATTCATCTTCGCTTACAATCCTGATTCCCAACTTCTCAGCTTTCTGCAGTTTCGATGGGCCCATATTCTCGCCAGCCAGTATAAACGAGGTTTTACTGCTGATGCTGCCCACATTCTTTCCGCCATTCTGCTCGATGATGGCTTTGTATTCATCGCGACTGTGATGCGCAAAAACGCCACTGATCACAACACTCTGTCCAGCCAGCTTGTCGGATACGTTAGCCGTCTGCGCCTCAGAGAGCTCCATCTGCAAACCATAGGCCCTCAATCGCTCGATGATCTTCAGGTTCTCCTCGTTATGGAAGTAGGTGATAATGCTCTTTGCCATCACCTCGCCAATACCCTCAATCTCCTGCAGTTCCTCAATACCGGCATGCATCAGGGCGTCGATATTCTTAAAGTGGCGCGCCAACAGCTTGGCCGATGTCTCGCCCACAAAGCGGATGCCTAAAGCAAACACCACACGCTCGAAAGGTACTTCCTTCGAGGCTGCGATACCATTCACCACACGCTGGGCTGATTTGGTGCGACTACCATCGCCATTAATCTGCTGCACATCAATATCGTACAGGTCGGCAATGTTGTTGATAAGGTGGTGGCGATAATAATCATCAATAGTCTCTGGACCAAGCGAGTCGATGTTCATCGCCTTGCGGGCTATGAAGTGCTCGATACGCCCCTTGATTTGTGGCGGACAACCACTGTCGTTAGGACAATACCAGGCTGCCTCGCCTTCGTAGCGAACCAATGGCGTGCCGCATTCTGGACAGCGCTTGATAAACTCTACGGGCTGGGCGATGATGGGGCGCTGGTCGATATCCACACCAACAATCTTTGGGATAATCTCGCCACCTTTCTCCACATATACGTAATCGCCGATATGTAGGTCGAAACTCTTGATAAAATCCTCGTTGTTCAGTGTGGCGCGTTTAACTGTTGTACCTGCCAGCTGCACGGGATCCATATTGGCCACAGGCGTGATGGCACCAGTACGGCCCACCTGATAGGTGACCTCGTTCAGTCGGGTGCAAACACGCTCGGCCTTGAACTTATAGGCGATGGCCCAACGTGGACTCTTGGCTGTAAAGCCTAAGGCGCGCTGCTGGCGGATAGAGTTCACCTTCAGCACGATACCATCCGTAGCTACAGGCAGTTTCTTGCGCTCCGTGTCCCAGTAGTTGATGAAGTCGTAGATCTGCTGTAGCGTCTTCACCTTCTTCATGCCTTCTGATATCTTAAAGCCCCATTGACGAGCCACTTCCAGGTTCTCGAAATGTCCCTCGGCAGGCAGTTCTTCGCCCAATAGATAATACAGGTAGGCATCCAACTGGCGTGAGGCTACTAAGCTCGACTTCTGACTCTTCAGTGTGCCGCTCGCAGCGTTTCGTGGGTTGGCGAAGAGTGGCTCTTCGGCCTCTTCGCGCTCCTTGTTCAGGCGCTCAAACACGCTCCAAGGCATCAGAATCTCGCCTCTGATCTCGAACTCGCGAGGGTAGGCGGGGGCAGCAAACAGGTCGTCGCTTGCAGGTGGTGTCAATACCAAAGGTATGCTTCGTATCGTCTTCACGTTTGCAGTCACGTCGTCGCCATGTACGCCGTCGCCACGTGTCACAGCCTGCGTCAGCTTGCCATCCACGTAGGTGAGCGAAATCGACAGTCCGTCGTATTTCATCTCGCAGCACACCTCAAAGTCCTCGCCAGCCAAGCCTTTCTTCACGCTCTCGTACCAGTCGGCCACATCCTGCTCGTTGTAGGTGTTGGCCAGCGAGAGCATGGGGTATTTATGCTCCACCTGTCGGAACTCCGCATTCAAGTCGCTACCCACGCGCTGGGTGGGCGAATTTGGGTCCGCCATCTCTGGGTGCTTCGCCTCCAGGTCCTGCAGTTCGTGCATCATAAAGTCGAACTCCTGGTCGCCAATGGTAGGCTGGTTCAGCACATAGTATTTGTAATTATGCTCGTGCAGCTCTTTGCGCAGCTGTTCAATTCTTTGTATTTCGTTCATATTCATTGTTGATTTGTGTGCAAAAATACAAAAAAAAGTCGAAATCAAAACAATTTCCAATTATCAATTGTCAATTTTCAATTATTTTGCTACCTTTGTCGTTACTTATGTGGATGATGTTTCGTGTGGTGCCTATCATGTGGCGGGCTGTTCGTCCAAGCAAGGTGGTTGATATGCCTGCTGTGGTCAACTCTTTCTGGATGCGGAAAGGGTTTGTTGGTTTGACGTTCTTTGGCCATATCCTCACACCTAATCAGTACGAAGCCGATCAGTTTAATCAACACGATAGAGCCATGAAGAACCACGAGATGATTCATCTGCGCCAAGCCCAGTCGTGTGGCGATTCGTGGTGGCGCTTCTACCTATTGTATATATGGTACTGGCTCAAGGCTCTTCCTGCCAATCGACAGCTAAAGCATGGCGCTTACTTGGTGAATCCCTTCGAACTGGAGGCCTATCGCCACATGAATAATCTCGATTACCTGGTCAGTGGTGAGGCCACCGAATGGCGAAAGTTCGCCAAAATGTCAATCCAAGAAAGAATCAAGCTATATGAACAAAAAACTCCAGGCTTGGGATAAAACAGTAGCTGGAGTATTAGTGCTTTTGAATGCCTACATCGTCACCGTTGTTACCGCAAAGAAAAATAGTTGACAATTCCTACTTCGCTTATAAACTCCTTTTGTGCGTTGAATTAATTCAAAAAGGGTGTTGAATTAATTCACGAGGAGTTTTGAATTAACTCAGGTGACATACTGTATTCTAAGTTCATGCAAAAACGTTTTTACGTTTTTTACCTTACAGGCATTTGATGATGCTTGTTACTATGCCGATTATTGTGGTGAGGGCTAAATGAATGGCCCAGAGGATAATTGGGTGTAGCATACTGATTAAATTAAAATTGTGATTATTCGTCTCTATATTCAAGGATGTCGCCTGGCTGGCAACCTAACTCGCGGCAGATGGCTTCGAGGGTGCTGAAGCGGATGGCTTTGGCTTTACCAGTTTTCAGTATCGAGAGGTTGGCAAGGGTCAAACCTACGCGCTCGGCTAGTTCGCTGAGCGACATCTTGCGCTTGGCCATCTCCACGTCTAAGTTTACTACTATCTGTCCCATAGGCTTAAATCGTTAAATCCTGCTCTTCTTTCAACTTTAACCCAATGGCAAAAGCCTCGGCCATGATAAGGATAAACACACCTTCCGTGATGAAACCGATAGCATCGGCCCCTGTTTCCCACAGGCTTTCAGAATTGGGTGCCATAATGGCAAATATGATCACCGTAGGTACAATGATACACCATCCCACAGTGCGAAGCAGGTCAACATTGGCCCACGAGAATACCTCGCCATGATTGATGTTGAGGATAAAACGCACAAAGCAGGCAAAAGTGTAAAGATAGACTATGAAAAAGAGGAATACTATCAGTATACCGAATGTACCTAAAAGGGTTGACGGTTCGCTGCCGTTTTTGCCTTCAGTCCAGCCCTTATGGAACTCTTCGGAAGCGCCTATAAGCGTCATTACTATGCCGGCAATCATCAGCACCAGCAACAAAATACATAGGATGTTAAGTTTCTGTTTCATAACATTTATCCTTTTCTATTGATTATACAGTAAGTTCTTGTTCTTTCTTCAGTTTCATGGTGTCCTTAATAAGCTTGGGCATAAAGAAGAAACTAAACACAATGAAATAGAATGGGGCACCATATAGACTGCGGGCCATGGATGGTAAACGGTCGAGGTGTTCAGCACCAATATGGTTGAAAACATAGTCGAGCGTATTGCCTGCACATATATAATAAATGATGAACACTACTACTGCAAGATAATACAGCCAAAGAATCCAGCGGCTGTACTGCTTATGCACATAAGTAAGGTAGCATACAACGAAGTAGATGCACCAGGTGATAGTCTTGCCAATGAACTCTACCAGGTCGCAAAGGCCTTTGCAATAGTCGAAATCAGTGGTGGCTTGACGCACGGTCTGGATGTCGTCAATAATAGAATAGCCTACATAAGCAAAGAAAAGCAGCAAGATAATCGTGCTGACAGGGTTCTTTTTCGCATTCTGAAATAAACTTGTACTCATAGCTCTATTTATTGTTTTAATTTGTTTATTTATCGTTTATCGATATGCAAAAGTAGAAATAAAAACAATACTAACCAAATAAAATCGATAAAAACTTATCGAAAAACGATAAATTTAACTTTCGGTAACAAATAACGCCCATACTAACTATAAATTGTTTTTCGCTCGAAAGTTAGGAACTTTCGGCTTTTTTACGTACTTTTGCCATCGAATTGATAATTTACGTCTACTAATTTATAGCAAAGAATATAAGGATTATGAAAAAGAACGTTATGTGGATGATGGCGGCATTAATGCTGTGGAGTAATGTGGTTAGTGCTCAAAAGGCTGACGACCTGGTGTATCTTACTGCCGACGAGGTGCCCAATGCCGTGTATTGGTTGCCTGCGCCCCCAGCTCCTGGTTCGCCGCAGTTTATGAACGATATATCACAATATTACTGGGGTAAACAGCAGCGTCAGGATTCTTTACGTGCTCGTAAGGCTATCAGGGAGGCAGCTTATGAGGTGAAGGATATGGTGCCGCAGTTTTGCAAAGCTTTTGGCATGGAGATCTCAGAACAGAAAACACCAGCCATCTATCATGTTATTAACAGAGCTGTTCTTACTATCCGCTTGAGTGCCACAAAGCCAAAGGCTACCTATATGCGCACCCGTCCGTATGTATATTTCAGCGAATCTACGCTTGTGCCCGAGGAAGAGGAGGAGTTGCGTACAAATGGTTCTTACCCCTCTGGTCATACTGTTCGTGGTTGGGGCATGGCGCTCTTGCTGTGCGAGATTAACCCTGCAGCCCAAGATGAACTATTTAAGCTCGGGTACGAATGGGGACAGAGTCGTGTGATTGCGGGTTTCCACTGGCAGAGTGATGTTGATGCCTCGCGCATGTTGGCTGCTGCCTGCTATGCCCGTTTGCATACTTGTAAGGCATTCCTCGATGATATGTCAGCTGCCAAAAAGGAATTCCAGAAGCTGAGTAAGTGATAAGAGAATACTGGTTCATGGGCTTTAAACTGTAATTTGGTGTAGTCCTCCTACCGAAGGACTGCAGTCCTGATGCGAAAGGACTCGAGTCCTGCCTAAGGAGGACTGGAGCGAGGATTAATTGTTCCAGTTTAGTTTCCAGCCAGGAACTTCATCGTAATTAATCTTGCTCATAAATGGTCGTATTGTCATTTTTCTTCGATGAAAAAGTCTTTATTCTAAAAAAAAACGTTCTATTTGCATTTTTTAATTAAAAAAACTTGCAATATTATTGTCTTTTTCATATCTTTGGCAACGTAACGGAAAATCCGTCGCAGACATGACATAGGAAGCGTTTAGCTTTTTCCAGTTGGTAAACTTCGACAAATATGTTATTCAGGTAGTTGAAGGCCTACCATCGGATTGGCTGATAGGCTCACGTTTCTGTTTTGTTATGGAATACTTTATTAATTAAATTTCATTGGGTCTGTGATGCACACGAAGGTTATGAAAAAGGTATTTGCTATCCTGTTGTTAGCAGTTGTATGTAGCGGTAACGTTATGGCGCAGAAAGGTAGAAATGGTATCGGTGCTAATGTTGCCTGGAATTTGTTTAAAGACAGTGCTTTTGGATTGGGTGTGAAATACCAAACAAATGTAACTGACAATATTCGTATCGAACCTTCTTTCAATTTCTATCCTGTTACGACTATGCCTAGTAACGAATATGACTCTACAAAGGGATGTTATTCTTGGATAGGTAATCTTAATATGCATTATTTTATAGGTAAGCCCAGTCGTTGGCGTCCATATATTATTGCTGGTTTAGCTTTGGGAAACCTAAAATCGAGAGAATATGTTGATAATCCTAGTTTGGTTATTCATACAGATTATGGTTCTTTTTATGATCAGGTAATGTCTGATAAGAATAAAATTGATTTTGGTGTTAATGCTGGAATAGGCTGGGATCTTCGTATATCATATGCTATATCACTTCAGTTGGAACCCAAAATCATTCTCCAGAAGAATATTACGTTAGCACCGACAATTGGCTTGACCTATTATTTTAAGTAATGAAAATAAAGAGGATTCTTTTGGCTTTGTATGCTGTATTCTTATACAGTATAGATATTGGTGCGCAAACAATGATCATTGAAGGAAATACTTTCAGTGTACGGCTTAATGATGAGGATATGACTGCTACAATCTATGACCCTAATTATGTGATTGATGACCGCGAATTCCCGTTATCTCGAAAAGAACGGAAATTTAAAGCTCTTAAGGGTAGAGTCGGGCATTATAATACAAATAATCCTGTTATAGACCCGGTTACGGTTAAAATTCCCGATATATACAAGAGCACAAATGGTAATGTATATGATATCACCACTATCGGTAAGGCGGCCTTTGCGGGGTATCAGAATGTAGATGTGTTTATTATCCCATCTTCAATTGTCGCTATTGATGATTATGCTTTCTATCGTACTTCAATTATGAGTGTTGAGATACCTGCTTCTGTACAGAAAATAGGTAAAAGGGTTTTTGGACATTGTTACAAATTAAAAGAAATAAAATCGCCTCAGGGAGTGACATGTGATAACGATTCGTATAGAGAGAGTGGCAGGGTTGATGTCAATTACTATGTAGCAGAATTTAAACCGTTGCCAAAACAAGGAAAAAGATTTGTTGCAGAAACATCTAAACCAGTCTTATCTGTCAAGGTTGATAATAAACAGGACATTGCTTCTGCAGTAGCGATATCTGATGTAGATGTTAACCTGCCGATAGTATCGCAGAAAGATGAAAATTTATTTGCTTTGGTGATTGCCAATGAGAAATACATGAATGTTGCTAATGTAGAATATGCACTTAATGATGGTCGTACGTTTAAGACATATTGCGAGAAAGTTCTGGGTATGCCAGAAGCAAATATTCATCTTGTGGAGAATGCTACTTATGGACAGATGGTTGAACAAATCAGTTGGTTAGATCGAATAGCAAAAGCTTACCAAGGCGACGCAAAGATTATAGTTTATTATGCAGGACATGGTATTCCCAGCGAGAAAGATGGGGCGGCATATTTACTGCCAGTTGATGTTTCTGGTGATAATACTGCAGCTGCATATAGTCTAAGTTTGCTCTATAAGCAATTGGGAGGTCTTAATGCTGAAAAAGTTACAGTCTTTATGGATGCTTGTTTCAGTGGGGCTCGTCGTGGTGATGGTATGTTGATGTCCGCGCGTGGAGTAGCAATCAAGTCGAAAGCAGAGTATCCATTAGGAAATATGATTGTATTAACTGCGGCTCAAAGTGACGAAACGGCCTATCCATATAAAGAAAAGGGACACGGTCTGTTTACATATTTCCTCTTGAAGAAACTTAAGGAAACAAAAGGGAATGTTGATTTTGGAACACTGAGTGATTATATAAAGAAGGAAGTAAGCCGGAAATCTGTGGTTGTTAACAATAAACCACAAACTCCCACTATATCTTATTCTTTAAAAATGAATAATAACTGGCAAAATCTCAAACTTAAATAGTAAGATATTTGTAGGTGTAAAATTCCATTATTCTGAATGATCCCGTCTATTCTCGAAACTTGATGGTTTGGGTTTCGTAGTCCATCTCTTCGATGATGGCGATGGACTCGAGGTGGTGGCCTTCTTCGCGAAGTATGCGACCGCCATTCTGGTGGCCCTTTTCTACTGCAATACCAATGCCTGCAATCGTAGCGCCAGCTTGATGGGCGATGTCGATAAGGGCATGAACGGCTTCGCCTTCGGCCAGGAAATCATCGACTATCAGCAGATGATCCGTTGCAGAGATGTAGGGAACAGAAACAAATACCTTGTTCTGCTTCTTATGGGTGAAGGAATAGGCGTGCGATATGTATTTGTCGTCGCTGCTGTTGAGCGTCTCGCCCTTCTTGGCAAACACCACTGGCACATCGAGGCTGTTGCCAAGCATGGTAGCGATGGCTATGCCGCTGGCCTCGATGGTGAGAATCTTGGTAATCTCAGTGCCTGCAAACCTGCTCTTGAACTCCTGCGCAATATAGCGCATCACGTCCATCTGAATCTGATGATTGAGAAAACTGTCAATCTTCAGAATATTACCAGGCCTGATCTCGCACTCTTGAAGGATTTTCTGTTCTAAATAGTTCATATATAATTATATTATTGTCCTTATCTATATATTTCCCAGATATACATGCTTGATACCTTCTTCTTCGGCTATTTGCTTGGCTGCATATAGTGTTTGGCGAGGGGTAGGTGGGGTATCCTGCATCTTATAGCGAGGAAAAAATCGGCTGAAGTGTAATGGTGCTTCGGATAATCCATTATGTTTCAGCCATTTACACATATCTCTAATCATCTGCATATCGTCGTTGATGCCTGGAATAACCAGATTAGTTATCTCTACCCATACGCCAGCATTGCGCATGGCCAGAATGGTGTTGAGCACAGGTTGCAGATGGCCGCCACTCACACGCTGGTATATCTCGTCGCTAAACGATTTTAAATCTACGTTGGCCGCATCGAGATAGGGAAGTAGATGGCTCAGTGGGTCTTGGCAAACATAACCTGCAGTAACCAATATGTTCCAAAGTCCGGCTTCGTGGGCTTTTCGGGCTGTATCCGTGATATATTCGATATAGGTGAGCGGCTCTGTGTAAGTATAGGCGATGCCTGGGCAATGGTGCTTCTGGCATAGTGCAACCACCTCATCAGGTTGCAGCTCGTAGTAGTTTACGTCTTGTGGCGAAACCTGCGATATTTCGTGGTTCTGACAGTTCAAGCAATGGAAATTGCAGCCTGTACATGCGATGGAGAGACAGGTAGTGCCTGGATGAAAATGGTAAAGCGGCTTCTTCTCAATCGGATCGATAGCCAGCGAGCAAGGCTTGGCATACACCTCGCTCACCAGCGTGCCGCCATGATTCCGTCTACTGCGACAGATGCCCGTCCGTCCATTGCTTATTTTGCAGTGGTGCGGACAAAGGTTGCATTCCACTCGTCCATCGTCCAATCGATGATAATATCTGCACTCCATCAGAATACTATTGCTTCGTAAACATATAATTCGGCATCGCGCCAGCCATCCCAACCAATGCCTGCCTTATCTTGTGCACAATGTCCAATGAACTCCTCTTTGGTCCAGTTAACCTCATCGGCTACCTGCGGAAGGAACGTACCGCTGCGATAACCTTTCTTGATATAGATGCCATGACGGTGCAACTCAAACTCGTCGATACTCTGTATGCGACGCTTAGGCGTGAGCACAGAAATCTCGATGTCGATATCGCCCAGTTCGTCGCTGGTTACGGGTAGAAATCGTGGGTCTTCAAATGCGGCTGCACGAGCCATCCTGGCCACAATCTCATGAAGAGCAAAATCCTCGCCAAAGTGCCCTATACAACCACGCAATCGTCCATGTTTGTGCAGCGATACAAAGGCTCCGCATTTCGAATTGAGAATGGATGAGCAGATTGGTTGCTGTGCGATGGGTTTGCCGTTAAGGGAATCTTTGATGCTTTGAAAAGCGATGCCCTTTAGCGCTTTCTTGTCATTATCAGAAAGGGTGAAGCTTTTGTTGTTTTGACGCAGAATGGCAAACGAATGATAGCCCACCACGCGACTAAGGTCTCGATTGTCGATATCGCCAGAGTTCTGATACATCAGGTGCTTAACGTTGTATCTACTATCCATCATCATCAGCAGCGTAACAATGGCAAACTCGCCGCATGCACTCGTTGCCAGATTGCGCTTGCCGCTATTTGCATTGGCTTCGATGGCGGCAATAAACTCCTCTACATCGCCTGTTTCGATGGCTTTGCCTGTTTTTGCATCCACCTCGCAGGCATCTTGGTACGATGGATAATGCGAAAAATCGCTGCTGATTACAAACAGATTCTCGTCAGTGAAATATGGTTTCAGCACATCGGCCATCCGTTTAAGCTGGTAGTAGTCGTTGGTCGAAATGATGATAGGCACTATTGGTGGAACTTCGCCCAGTCTGCGTTGCAGAAATGGCAGTTGCACCTCCAGACAATGCTCTTGCGCATGAGCCGAACAGTGATAGGTAAAAATGCTATCAGCCTTAGTCAGTTCGATAGCTGTTTCGTGGTCCACTTTTACATTGCCAAGTGGTGTGGCGTAATAGTCGGCCTCGGTGTTTACCGATGCACCATTAAGCCATTCGTGATGGCTGGGACCTAACAAGAAAATGCGTTTGTATTTTTTCTTGGCATCGATCGATATATATGCCGAAGCTGCCACATTTCCAGAGAAATAGTAGCCCGCATGGGGCACAATAAGTGCTGCCAGATTATCGTAAACCTGACTGCTGTTGTGGCGCATTAGCAGACTATCTACTTCATTCTCAAGCGCTTTCGCGTCGCCCGTATAAAAGCGGTTGGCCTGTGTGGCGGGTCTTACTATTCCTGTTATCATGTCGCAAAGATAGTAATAATCTTCATATCATCCTAATATTTTCGCCATAAAGTTTGGAACTTCCCGCTTTTTGCGTATTCAAAACAGATCAACAAAAAAGTCTGAAACCCGTATAAACACTGGGATATCGTTGGGTGAGATGTTTGCAAAACATCTCACCCAACTACTCATAAACACCTCACTCTGATTTTAACAATTACAGAATTTAGCAAAAATTTAACAGGAAAGACTTGAAACCGCTTTCTATTTTTTATACCTTTGCAACCGCAATAGCAAAAACCGTACACAAAGACATACGCGAGTATGAAAAGTGCACATAACAGAATTAATAATTGTAAACTGATATCTATATGAGTAAAATGACCGTTAACGGAGAGTCTCTCGAAGCCTCTCTGCAGAACACTCTCGCTGTAGAGTTGTTCCTTCAGGAAAACTACCAGTTCCGTCGAAACATCCTCAACGGCAAGGTAGAGTATGTGATTTTGAATCCCGAACAGGCTGATATTCAGCCAGTTTGGCGACCTCTAACTCCTGAGGCCCTGAACAGTATCGTTCGTAAGGGCAAACAGGAACAGATCACCAAGGGTAGTCCTAAAACGGATATCCTCGAGGTGATCCACTCTGATGCTACTCCCACTTATAATCCTATCTGGGAGTATTTGGATAATCTGCCCAAGTGGGACGGACAGAATCATCTGGCTAAGCTCTTTAGCCGTTTGCCTGGAATCAGTAGCGAACAGATGGATTTCTTGGTCATCTGGTGCCGTTCTACCGTTGCACATTGGCGCCAGATGGATACGCTGCATGGAAACGAGTGTGCACCTACGCTGATTGGTGCTCAGGGCTGTGGCAAGTCTACCTTCTTGGCTCGACTGCTGCCTCCTGAACTTCGCGAGTATTATCTCGACCATCTTAATCTTAGTAATAAGTTCGACAAGGAGATGGCTCTCACCAACAATCTGATAGTAAATCTTGATGAGTTGGATGCCATTCGTCCCAGTCAGCAGGCTGCTTTGAAGCAGACTTTGTCTAAGAGTAAGGTGAATGGTCGTCCCATCTATGGTTGCTCGCAGGATGATCGCCCTCGATACGCATCGTTCGTAGCTACCACCAACAATCGCCATCCTCTGTCGGATGTCACAGGTAGCCGTCGATACATCTGCATCGAGATTCCTCAGGGGCAGTATATCGATAACTCTGGCGAAATCGATTATCAGCAGTTGTATGCTCAGATTCTGTATGAGGTTGTAGATCTTAAGGCACCTTATTGGTTTAATAACGATCAGGTGGCTCGCATTCAGGAAATCAATCTGGATTATACTGACCAGAAGGATATGGCTGAGATTGTTGAGGCTTGCTTCCGTAAGCCTAAGGAGGGCGAGAAGGTGAAGTCGCTTAACAGCAAGCAGATTCTTGAGCAGATTCGTAAGGAATATCCTTCGATAAAGAGCGATCATAGCACCAAGATTCATCTGGGATACGCTATGAAAGACCTTGGTTTCAATCATACCGAGCGAGGCCATGTCAAGTTCTACGAGGTAGTTCCAACCAAGGTGGCCTGCTGAAAAAAGTGAGGTGTTGGGTGAGATGTTGAGTGAGGTGCTTGCGAAACATCTCATCCGCCTGCAGGCCCTGTGTTTATGCGGGCTGTGGATTATTTGAATGATATGTTGATATTTAATTGATAAGCTATGAGTAAGATTAATTACAATGAAGTTCCTGGCTGCTATCTGCACTGCATCAAGGCAGATTGCAAAATGGCCAATCACTGTCTGCGCCAGTTGGCGATGCAGACTATGCCTAATGATCAAATTGCCGTAAGCATTGTGAACCCTAAACTCACAAATCCTTCGGCCGAGTGTGAGTTTTATCGCAACGATGCCCTCCAGGTGTATGGCAAGGGATTTAAGAACATGCAAAAGCAGATGCTACCTGGTCAGTACGAAACATTCTCTTATCGACTTCAGGGAAAGTTTGGTCGTACAGGCTATTTCGAGCGTCGTAGGGGAGAGCGTCTCTGTTCACCTCGCGAAATCCAGGAAGTAAACGATGCTCTAAAAGAAATAGGCCTCGAGCACCTTGAGTTCGATGCCTACGAAGAGCATTACTGCTGGGACGATTAACCCTATCGAAACTCCCCATTAATACTAGCTGCAGTACGCCTCTAAGCGTACTGCAGTACTTTAGTATCCGTACTCCAGTGCGCCCGTAGCCGTACTGTAGTACTCCCTAGTCCGTACTGCAAATGTACTGTTGTAATTATTTCACTTCGTCTGTAGTTATTTCTCTAAGTTGGTTCTTCAATGTGATAGTATAAATGACTTTACTTAGTGACGTACTCTTGCCATCACAAATAAAACTCCAACCATTAAATTCTCGGATAATGTCAAGATTCACACTCTTCTCTAAAGATGATTTCGTTATTTTTTGATTCTCCTTTAATTCGGTAGGTATAAATTGGGCTAAAGCATTAAACATTTCATCGTGATGGATTTTTATAGCATGATCAAAAGGTATCTCTGAGTTAACAGTTTTATTGTCAGCATCAAGAATCTTTCCTTTCGACACATCAATACAATTCCCATCCAAGTCAAAGTAGTGGGTGATTATATTTGTTATAGATTCTTCGTTTATAAATGACGTATACCAAACGATTATTCCTTTTTCATTTATTCCTATTTTTTCGTATTTCACAGAACGCATATCTGGAGCTAATCTTCCTTTGATTACCCATTCAAGTTCAAGGTTCTTGTCTACGAATTCAGGTTTTAGTGCGATATTTATTTCTTCAGTTTCACCTGCGGCAACGCTGGGGTAAACAATTCCATCATAATAGACTTCATATTTGTTCCCAACCGAATCTATAGCATAGCCATTGGCAGAATAAATACAATTCGCTATATACGATGAGGCAAGATATTTTCCAATTCCTTCATTCGAAATCATAATATAGCCTAAACGTTTCAAATAAATTCCTAACTCACTATTAACAATATTGGGATCTGTTATTGTGAAAAGACTGTTAGGCTCTTTGTCAGTATTAATTCCCCATGCAGGTATTGTACGATATAAACGGAGATTTGAATTAGGCTTGAGTTTCCATTTGGCCATATATGCTTCATCGCCAATACTGCTATTTTTGCTTATTTCCTTGAAGTTCGTTTTCATTTGTACAGATGCATAGAAAATGGATTGTCCTTTATAGTTTGCCCTTCCCATTTTGGGCAGTCCATCTTTGTTCAGTGCTATGGGAACATAAGAAAATGTTGCAGGATTTGATAAATCTTCATTTTTCCCAATGTCATCAGCAAGCCTCCCTCTGTAAATGCACATTGATTCATTTAGAACAAGTGGAGCACTAAGGATAATTTGAATAGGATTATCTTTGTACTCTTTGTCAAACTCAATATTACTAAGAGTTTTCGAATTGCCAAGAACTCTGTCCAATAGTTCTAAATACTGTTTCATAAATGTCGTTTTAATGTATTGAGACCATTTGGGGCTCATATAAATCATATAGTATTAAATACACCTTTGGCATACTTTTCCGCAAAAATACGAATAATAGTCGAATCTGCAAAAAATGCTAATCTTTTTGTGCAAATAATTGTATATTCCAAAACTAATTTGTATTTTTGTACCCAGATATTGCATCAAGAGTGGCATAATGCCCACCAACCGGCCTAAACAGAATCGTTGGCAGCGGTGGTAAAAGGATGTGAGTGAATGTTTAATCCACTAAAGATAAACGATTATGGAAATCAAGAAAATTGAAAAGAGTGACTTTGTAATGTTCCCACGTATGCAGCATCGTGGGCTGGAGTTCAGACATGTAGAACGTGATGCGTTCAGGACTGAAATGCGCCATGTTGAGGGACATGGTGACTATTGGCTAATTTACCAGCAGTCGAAACCTCATGTTGTGGCTCACGTCCAATTACCCAAGACGGAGGCTGAGTTTGACAATATCCTTGGCTGGTGTTTGGGACAGAACCATTGGTGCGAATACATTGAGGGGGATTTCTCTTTCCTCTGTGTTATAGCAGGCTTCAATGCTGCAGAACTCACTCCTAAATACCCAGACTTTATCAGCGAACGTGTTTATGCTCTTGGTGATGCTACTCGCTGGTGGTATGAGTATGGAAAGGATGTTCTGATACAAAAGACAACATAAGGATATCAGATTATTCTTTGAAAATGGCTATGATAAGATTTTTTTCGTATATTTGCAGCATCATTTAAAAGATTCTGATTATGGCAATATTTGATTTTCTAAAATCCCACGAAGAAAAAGTAAACGAGAGAAAAGCAGAAATAGCAGCTTTGCAGCAACAAGTTGTTTCTTTACGTGACGAGGTGGCTTCTGAGGAGAAAGAAAAAGAAGAGTTAAGAAGTCAGATTGTTGAATTGAAGAATCTTGTTGTGGCTCAGAAGAATGAACTATATGATTTGCAACAGGACAAAGAAAAAACAAAGAAGCAAGTTGATAGCCTTCATGAAAGATATGAAAAGTTGCATGCTTTGTTAACGAGATCAACCAGAAAATTAAATTGTATGGAATCTTCTGATGAATTCTTGTTATTTGACGTTGGATCTCCATATTTGGTTGCGTTGGATGAAGTAGATTTTGAAGAATTGTGTAAATATCACAATCTTAGAGAAGAAAATCATTCTTATTATGATAAGAAGAAGCAAAGAGAGGATGAATTACATGCCATAGAGC
The DNA here is from genome assembly GCF_000619985.1 of Prevotella sp. P6B4. Classification (NCBI taxonomy): domain Bacteria; kingdom Pseudomonadati; phylum Bacteroidota; class Bacteroidia; order Bacteroidales; family Prevotellaceae; genus Prevotella; species Prevotella sp. P6B4. The sequence goes on along the minus strand of NZ_JHVE01000016.1, from coordinate 72,581 downwards.
TGAAAATTGAAGATGCAAACAAAGAACTAACCAATCTTCGAGAGGAATTGGTAAAACAGCGTGATATTAATTATGCCTATGAAATAAACAATATTAAAGAACAAACTAGTGAATATATTCATGAATTGAATGACATAAAAGCAGATATTAATAGTTATCTGAAAAATCATAAAGACAAGATTCGCTTAGAGGTAATACATGAAATATACCAAAGAGCAAATCTTTGTGAAGATGAGGCTTTGAGAAATTTGCGAGAAACTATTGACGGTGTTAATATTGACCAGATACAACTTGCTTTGGATTTAAAGAAAATGTTATTGAAACCTCCATATAAAGTTAATCCACAGGAATGGACTTTTGCTGAAATATATTTGTGTAATTTGTTAAATGAATTTGCACAACTCAATATTGTTAAAATCATAAAAGAAATGAAAAACTCAGATTGGGATACGATTAAAGTCAAAATAGGTTCTCTTGTTAATATTTTAGAATTGCGTATGATTGGAACGGGATTTCGAATAGATCCATCATATGGAAAGAATCTATTTAATTATATGGAAGCAAAGTATTTATATATACAAAAGCAACAGATTGAACGAGAAAAGGAGCGAGAAGAACGTGAGGCACAACGTGAATATGAGCGTGCTATAAAAAAGGCTCTAAAAGATGAAGAAAAGGCACAAGAGGCTCTTGAAAAGAAGAAGAGAGAAATGGCTGAAGCGCAGACTCAGGAAAAGATACAGAAATTGCAGGAACAGATAAAGGGACTGGAGAATGCTCTTGTTGAAGCTCGTGAACTAAGAGAGAGAGCAATGAGTATGGCACAACAAACTAAGATAGGCTATGTTTATGTTATCTCTAATATAGGTTCTTTTGGAAAAGATGTCTATAAGATTGGAATGACTCGTCGATTAGACCCGATGGAGCGTATTATGGAATTAAGTAACGCTAGCGTTCCATTCCCATTTGACGTACACACCTTTATATATAGTGAGGATGCACCAGCATTGGAGGCAGACTTACATAGAAGATTCGATGCCAAGAAGGTTAACTCTATAAACTATCGCAAAGAATATTTCAATGTGACGTTAGATGAAATAAAAGCGGCATTGAGAGAGAAAGGAGTTGATGCAAACTTTGTAGACGAACCTGATGCATTCCAATACAGAGAAAGCCTTATGAAAAATCGCAATAATCTTCTCTCTCCACAATAATAGTGAAAAGTCTATATATTAGTAGATGTCCTAAGTTGGGTGAAGTTGATTGGAATTTTTATCTTCTTTATTCTAAGGTATTAGAAATTCATCCTCAACTTGAGGGCGAATTGTCAGTGATAAGCAGCCTGCATCAGTAAGAAGATACCCTTTACTTATGCTTTATTCCTTACATAAACCCGCCGGCATAGTAGCTGCGGGCGATATATGGTGAGGGTTCGTAATAGGCGCTGGTGTTGTAATTGTCGATAACTTCGCAGATGGGATTGTTGTAAACGCGAAGAATGGCGTCAGCATAGTCTTCGTCTGACAGCATGGTGTTAAGAATCAGACGCTTATAAACTTTTCCCATTTGAGTAGCAGTGGGAATGCTTGGACAGAGTTCTGCATCTACTTGAGTAACGTCGAAATTGCCTGGCTGTAATCCGTATTCGTCAATCCAATCGGAAGCAACTGCTAATGGATTCTCAGAATGTAAAACATCTGCAAGAGATAGTTTCTTAGCAAGTTCGTCGTGCCCCATCATATTTGCAACATATTTGTTGGGCTGTTTCAGTTGGCGAGCTGTCCTCTCAATCATATAGCAGACGAAATAAAGATCGTCTGTGCTGATTTGGTCTTCAGGAAAGAATACGTTTGTCATAGGCTGAAACTATCTTTAAAAGAAATGGATTCTAATGACTTTTGAGTACAGAAAACAATCTGGTGAGTGGGGTATTTGAACTTTGCCAAAACCCAGAAGGCTTCTCTTGTAATTTTACCTTCCATAAAATCCTCAACATAATCCCATATCTGATCGTCGGCCATAGGGCCTTCTACAATGTCATAGTCGTGCTTGATTCCTCGACGGCATGCAATTACGAAATCAAGCCATTCGTCAGTCATTACAGGGAATGAGAGAATTTTTAAGTCTTCAGCGGGCTGATAATCAAATATTGATACATAACTATTACCATGTTTGGACAGAGCCCACTTTTTGGCTTGCCTCTCAATGTTGGTGCAATAGAATCCAAAGCCAAAGTCTTTATAAAACCCTGATACAATGATTTGTGGATTGTTCACAATCACATTGCTACCATGATAAATCGTAATGCTATCTGCCATTGTAATTATTTGTTTTTGCAAAGATAGTGTTTTTTTGTGTGAACTTCAAAAAGAAACGAGTTTTTTTTGTAAAAAAAGCTCATTTAACGATAAAGCCTCACCGATTGGTGAGGCTTTAATATAGTTATTAAGGTGTAAACCTTAGTTTGCTGATTCGAATTCTTCGAGGAAGCGGGTGTCGTTCTCAGAGAACATACGGAGGTCGGAAACACGGTATTTGAGGTTGGTGATACGCTCAACACCCATACCGAAGGCGTAACCTGTATATTCCTTAGAGTCGATGCCGCAGAGCTCGAGCACGTTAGGATCAACCATACCGCAACCCAGAATCTCTACCCAACCAGTATGCTTACAGAAGCCGCAGCCCTCGCCACCACAGATGAAGCAAGAGATATCCATCTCGGCACTGGGCTCTGTGAATGGGAAGTAAGATGGGCGCAGACGGATCTTGGTGTCGGCACCAAACATCTCCTTAGCGAACGAAAGCAGCACCTGCTTCAGATCGGTAAATGATACGTTCTTGTCGATATACAGTCCCTCAACCTGATGGAAGAAGCAGTGTGCACGGGCGGTGATGGCCTCGTTACGATATACGCGACCTGGACAGATGACACGGATAGGAGCGGTAAGCTTGCCGTTCTCGTCGTGCATGTGCTCCATGACGCGAGCCTGAACACTTGATGTGTGCGAACGCAACAGGATATTCTTGGTGACATCGTTGGGATGCTGCGATACGAAGAAAGTATCCTGCATATCGCGTGCGGGGTGATCGGCAGCGAAGTTCATCTTGGTGAAGATATGGTTATCGTCCTCAACCTCAGGACCATCGGCGAGCACAAAGCCCATGCGCGAGAAAATATCGATAATCTCGTTGGTAACGATTGTCAGCGGATGGCGGGTACCCAACTCAATGGGGTAGGGGGTGCGGGTCAGGTCGAGTGTTTCGTCACTCGACTCCTGAGTCTCACACTCTTCGCGCAGCTGATTGATGCGCTCGGTAGCCAGTGTTTTCAGTTCGTTAATCTTCATACCAACCGTCTTCTTCTGGTCGGCGGCAACCTCGCGGAAGTCGTTCATCAGGGCAGTAATTTCGCCCTTCTTGCTCAGATATTTCAGTCGGAGCTGCTCAACTTCCTCAGCGTTTTTAGCGCTCAAATTCTGTACTTCTTTCAGAAGTTCGTCTATCTTATCAAGTATCATAAACTATTAAAATTGCAATTTTGCGTGCAAAGGTACAAAAAAAATGAGAAAAAGGATGAAGAATTGAGAATATTTTGTACCTTTGCCGAAATTTTGAGAGAAATTAGAAAGATTAGGGTACTACATTAAGTAGATGAAAAGGTTTTTTATCGCGATTTTCGCAACGGTGCTGATGATGTTCTCATGCACAGGGAACAAAGCCAATCAGACGGAAGGAGTGCCAGCCGACAGTGTGGCTGACTCTACTGACACCACGGATGTTGACTCGATGGAGTTGCTGATTACAGAGACTCCGATGCCAAGGGCTGCTGATGCCATGTTTGACGATTTCTTGTTTAACTTCTTGGCCAATAAGAAGTTACAAAAAGAGCGTGTGGTGTTTCCACTCCGTGTGACTGAGGGAGATAAGATCACCAGAATCGAAAAGGACGACTGGAAAATGGAGCACTTGTTTATGCGTCAGGGGTATTACACCTTATTATTTAATGACGATAAGCAGATGCAGCTGATGAAGGATACCGCCGTGAACGAGGCCATCGTGGAGAAGATCCTGCTGGCTAAGAAGCAAATCAAGAATTATATCTTCCAGCGTATCAAAGGGGCATGGCTGTTGCGTGAAATCAAGGTGACGCCCATGCAGGGTGATGCCAATGCCTCGTTCCTGGCTTTCTACCAGCGTTTTGTGACTGATAGCGCCTTCCAGGTGAAGAGCCTGAGCGAGACCGTTGACTTTGTAGGACCTGATCCTGATGATGATTTCAATATGATGGAGGGTGTGATTACACCTGAGACGTGGGAGGCTTTTGCACCCACGCTACCACAGAAAACACTCTATAATATCATCTATGGTAAGCCGCAGACTGAGGGTAATCAGAAGATATACCTGTTGAGAGGTGTGGCCAACGGATTTGAAATGGAGTTGCGCTTCAAGAAAGTGGGCGGCAGATGGCTGCTCAAGAAAATGATGACGTAGGAGTGAATAGTGATTAGTGAATAGTGAAGAGAGAAAACAATTATAGTCTGAAACAGCATAACACATTTGGCATAGAGGCTAAGTGTGCACAGTTTGTGGAGTACAGCTCTGAGGCTGAGGCCAAGGAGGTGGCTGAATGGCTCCGCACTTCGCGCGTACCTTTTATTATTATAGGTGGAGGTAGCAACCTGCTACTGACTTGCGACTACGAGGGTATCGTGGTCCACTCTGCCTGCAAGGGAATTGTTCGCAAAGGCAATCGTCTGGAGTGCGGAAGCGGCGAGGTGTTTGATGATGTGGTGGCCCAGAGCATCGAGATGGGCCTGTATGGTGCAGAGAACCTGTCGCTGATTCCTGGCGATGTGGGTGCAAGTGCTGTTCAGAATATCGGCGCCTATGGTGCTGAGGCCAAGGACCTGATTCGCAGCATCCGGGCTGTCGAGATTGCCACAGGAAACGTGTGTGTCATCGAGAATGCCGAATGCGAATATGGCTATCGTCAGAGCCGTTTCAAGCACGACTGGAAGAACCAGTATCTGATACTGAGCGTGGAATACGAGTTCTCTGAGACTTTTGAGCCTCGTTTGGATTATGGTAATATCCGTGCGGAGTTGGAGAAGGCGGGCATCGGCCAGCCATCTGCTCAGCAGCTACGTGATACGATTATCCATATCCGTGAGGCCAAATTGCCCGATCCTAAGGTGCTGGGCAATGCGGGCAGTTTCTTCATGAACCCCATTGTGAACCGCGAAAAATACGAAAGCTTAGCTGCTCAATATGCAGGTATGCCTCACTATGATATCGATGCCGATCACGTAAAGATTCCTGCAGGCTGGATGATCGACCAGTGCGGCTGGAAAGGTAAATCGTTAGGCAGGGCAGGCGTTCACGACAAACAGGCCTTGGTGCTGGTGAACAGAGGTGGTGCTACAGGCGAGGAGGTGGTGGCGCTGTGTCGTCAGATTCAGACCGACGTAAAAGCAAAATTTGGTATTGATATCTATCCGGAGGTGAACGTGATATGAAACTGACGTTTTTAGGCACAGGAACTTCGTGTGGTGTACCTGTTATAGGGTGCCAGTGCAAGGTCTGCCAGAGTGTCGACCCTAAGGATAAGCGTACACGCTGTTCGGCGCTTGTCGAAACCGAGTCGACGCGTATTCTGATTGATTGCGGACCGGATTTCCGTCAGCAGATATTGCCACAGCCCTTCCGTAAGATTGACGGTATATTGATTACCCATTCGCATTACGACCACATGGGAGGCATGGACGATATTCGTCCGTACTGCCAGTTCGGAGCCATTAATGTATATGCCGATCCGATTGCTAAAAAGGGGATGCTGGAGATGCTGCCTTACTGCTTTGCAGAGAACCGCTATCCTGGTGTGCCTGCTATCGGACTGCATGAGATTCTTCCCCATCACCCCTTGCAGATAGGTGATATGGAGGTGATGCCCATCCAGGTGATGCATGGCAAGTTGCCTATCTTGGGTTACAGGATTGGTAAACTGGCTTATATCACGGACATGAAGACCATTGATGAGGGGGAACTGCCCTATCTGGAAGGTACGGAATTATTGGTGGTCAATGCACTCCGTTTTGAAAAACCGCATCATTCCCACCAGCTGATGGATGATGCCATTGCCTTTGCCCGTAGGGTGGGGGCTAAGCGTACACTCATCATCCACGTGTGTCATGATGTAGGGCTTCACGAAGAGGTGAATCAGCGTTTGCCAGAGGGAATAGATCTGGCTTACGATGGACAAGAAATATATCTGTAATTATGTAAAATGCAAAGATTATTCATTAAAATACGTTAATAATAAACGCTATTTTAGGGAATGTTTTGCTGGTATCGAAAAAAATCGTACCTTTGCACCGTGTGTTTTTCATAGTATTAGATTTAAGGTTAACAAAAGGTTTGGGTCACAGCGGTGACCCTTTTTTTATAGCCATCTTCTGCGTTTGCCTTTTTCTTTTCCAAACAGCGAGCTGTAGCCTTTCATGAGTTTGCGTATCAGCAGAATAGCATCTACAGCCATAAAACCATTGCTTACCAAGCTGGCAATATAGTCGCCCTTTGAGGATTCCTCGCGCTTACGGAAAGTCTCATTCCAGAGTGAGGCCACCTTGTCTTTGTCGTGCTGAATCTCCTCCAGCAGTGCATCCTTACGCTCGCGAATCTCATCAAGCGTACCAAAGTCGTTAGTCGTCTTCTTATGATTCTGCATAGTCGTTATTTACTGAGTAGCAATCTGGCCAGGAATTTGACCAGCGGTTTCTCGATCCAGGGTTTGCGGAAGAAGAAAAAGAGGATGAAGAGCAGCAGATAGAGTAGCGAGATGATGAGGAAGGCGAGGGCCGTACCTGTAAATGTGGCCAGCCAGAAGGCGATGGCAAACGACAGGTAGGTCAGTACTGCAGCCAGCACCAGTATAAACACGATAGCCAAGGCGGCAGCTGTTAACAGGCGTACCACCTTGTCTATCATATCGAGCTTCACGTATTCAGTCTGGAGCCCGAGATAGTGTTTAAGCACCTCTATCAGCTGTGCTATGTTCTCAACGTTCTTATCGCTGGATAGCATGGGTTACTCCTCCTCAGCAGCTGCGTCCTGAATATCGTCAACAAGGTCGACTACTTCTTTGCGGCTCAGTTTGATATTGTGCTTCTTCATGAAGTCGTCCACAGCATCAGTGATTCTTACACGCGTGTCCTGTCCTTTCTCAGGAGCTACCAGGATACCAATAACTGCACCAGCGAGTGCACCACCAATAAATGCGCTAATGTAACCTAAACTTTTCATAATCTTCCTTTTAAGTTATTAATAATGTGTATTGATAATATATTCTTTTGCAAATATACAAAAGTTTTCGGTTGTAGTGCAAAAAACTGCCAATTTTTTTATAAAAAAGTTGTGTTTTCCTTGATTTAACAAACTTTATGCTGTATTTTGTCTTGATTTAGCGCAATAATTAGTAATTTCGCACACAAAATATAGAATTAATAATTTATTTGAAATAAAAACTTAGGAAAAATGAAGAAGTACACGGTATTATGCGCAGGTCTCTGCCTCGCATTCGCAATGACAAGTTGTAAGACAAGTGAGAGCGCCTATAAGAAGGCTTACGAGAAGGCAAAGCAGTATGACACCGCTCAGCCAGCAGCTCAGACAACTGTTGAGACTGCTCCTGTTGTGGCTCCTGTACAGGCTAAGCCTGCTACTGATACTCAGGTGGTTGACAATCTCGATAATGTGTCTGTACGTCAGGAGAGCGTATCGCTGGTTAGCGGTAGCGGTCTGAAGGCTTTCAGCGTGGTTGTAGGCTCGTTTGGCGTTCGTGCTAATGCTGAGGGCTTGATGCAGCGCCTGAAGAATGCTGGCTATGATGCTCAGGTGGTTAAGAACGAGGAGAAGAATATGTTCCGCGTTGTTGCCTCTACCTTTGCCGATAAGGCTTCAGCAGTTTCAAGCCGCGATCAGATTCGTGCATCATATCCTGATGCTTGGTTGCTTTATAACGCTCGTTAATTAGCAACTTTGGCTCGTATTCTTTCTATCGATTACGGTAAGAAGCGCACCGGATTAGCAGTCACCGATCCTCTGCAGATCATCGCTGGAGGATTGGCGACTGTTGCTACATCTGAGCTCTTCGACTACCTGACGGCCTATATCGCCCGCGAACAGGTAGAGTTGATAGTGATTGGCGAACCTCGTCAGCCTAATGGTGAGCCCAGTGAGAATCTGGCGCGCGTCCAGCAGTTCGTGAACCGTTGGCGCAAGGCTGTACCGCAGGTGCCCATTCAGTATTACGACGAGCGCTTCACCTCTGTGTTGGCCCATCAGGTCATGCTGGATGGAGGTTTGAAGAAGAAAGCCCGTCAGAACAAAGGACTGGTGGACGAGATTTCGGCAACCATCATCCTCGAAGATTATCTTCGCTCTAAGAAATAATTTATAAACACTTAATATAATATAGTTGTAAATGGTACTTCCTATTTATATATTTGGTCAGCCTGTACTTCGTAAGGTGGCTGAAGATATTACGCCCGATTATCCCCAGCTGAAGGATCTGATTGGTGATATGTGGGAGACTCTGGCCGAATCGGAGGGTATTGGATTGGCTGCCCCACAGATTGGTAAGCCCATCCGTCTGGTGGTTATCGACCTCGATGTACTTGCCGACGATATGCCTGAGTATAAAGGTTTTAAGCAGGTGTATATCAATGCTCATATCGTAGAGTATGATGAGTCGAATACCGATGTGTCGGAAGAGGGATGTCTCTCTATTCCTGCCATCCATGAGAAGGTGACTCGTCCAACCCGCATCCATGTGGAGTGGGATGATGAGAACTTTGAGCACCACGACGAATGGGTTGAAGGCTATCTGGCCCGTGTGATGCAGCATGAGTTCGATCATCTGGACGGTAAGATGTTTGTTGACCGCATTTCACAGCTTCGCAAACAGCTCATCAAGAGTAAGTTGCGCGCTCTGACTCAGGGACGCTTCCGCTGTGGTTATAAGACCAAAGTGGTGAGAAAGTAAAAGAGTGAATAGTGAAAAGTGGAGGGTAATATGAGACGTTTGAGAGGATGGAACAGATTGCTGGTGTTGTTATTCACTATTCACTGTTCACTATTCACTGCATTTGCGCAGTTTAATACCGATCGCCTGGTGATGATAGGGCGGTCGGCACTTTATTACGAGGACTATGTACTGTCTATCCAGTACTTTAATCAGGCCATCAGCATGAAGCCCTGGCTCTATGAGCCTTGGTTCTTTCGTGGGGTGGCCAAGTTTTATTTGGATGATTTCCGTGGGGCGGAGAGCGACTGCTCTGAGGCGATAGAGCGCAATCCCTATGTGGTGAGCGCCTATGAGTTGCGTGGCCTCTGTCGCATCAATCAGAAGAAATACAGTGAGGCTGTGCATGATTATGACCGTGCGCTTCGCTATGATCCTGACAACCAGGGACTCTGGCATAACCGTGTGCTCTGTCTGATTCAGGATAAGAAATACGATTTGGCTTTGGCGCAGATTGATACTATTTCAGCCCGTTGGTCGAAATATGCGCGTGCCTACTCGATGCAGGCCGAAATTTATCTGTTGCAGCAGGATACTACTAAGGCTGTGAGATCGCTCGACAAGAGTCTGGAACTTGATCCTTACGATGGCGGCATCTGGGCCGAGAGGGCTGTGATCAGTCTGGCACGCCAGAAGTGGAAGGAAGGCGAGGAGTTCCTCACCAAGAGTATCCACCTGTTGCCCAAACAATCCGGCAACTATATCAACCGTGCTCTGGCGCGATTCAATCAGAACAACCTGCGTGGGGCGATGGCGGATTACGATACAGCCCTCGATCTCGACCCCAATAATTTCTTAGGTCATTATAACCGTGGACTGCTGCGTGCCCAGGTGGGTGATGACAACCGCGGTATTGAGGACTTCGATTTCGTTTTGAAACTGGAGCCCGACAACCTGATGGCACTCTTTAATCGTGCCTTACTGTTGGAACAGACGGGCAATTTACGGGCAGCCATCCGCGACTATTCCAAGGTGATTGAGGAATATCCCAACTTCTGGTTCGGACTCCAGCATCGTGCCTCTTGTTATCGCCGTTTGGGAAACACCAAACAGGCAGAGCTGGATGAGTTCCGCATCCTGAAAGCCCAGATCGACAAGCGCTATGGCAAACAGCCGCGACTCACCAAGAAGCAGATGCGTAAGCGTAGCGATATCGATCCTGACAAGTATAACCAGTTGGTGGTGGCCGACGAGCAGGAAGTGGAGCACGAGTATAAGAGCGACTATCGTGGACGCGTGCAGAACCGCAAGGCTGAGGTAAACCTGCTGCCTATGTATGGTCTCACATTCGTCCAGCCACAAAACAATGTCAAGGTGGAAACGCCTTTCGAGAACTCTGTCGATGCCTTCAATCAGACCTCGGGTTCGCATACCGTCTATCTCTCGTGCGAGCAGCGTAATCTGAGCGAGAGCAGCATGAAGCAGACTTTCGAGTATATCGACTCGCTAAGTAATCTGATCGATCAGACCAAGATTACAGCCAAGGTGGCACCCTTGTTGTTGCTGCGTGCCGTGGCCTATGGCTCAATCCAGAACTTTGACAATGCCATCGACGACCTGAGCATCTGCTTGCAGATAGATTCCACCTCGTCGTTAGCCTACTGGCAGCGCGCCGTTTGTCAGGCAAAGATCAATGAATTCAATGCCTCTGAGGGTACTAATATCGACCTCAAGTCGGCTAATGTACTTGGCGACCTTTCCGATGCCATCGCCTTGACGCCCCGGAATGCCTACCTATATTATAATAGAGGTAATCTGTATGCTATGCGTCGCGATTATCAGCGCGCCATTGCCGATTACTCTAAAGCTATAGATATGAATCAGGATCTGGCTGAGGCGTGGTTCAATCGCGGTTTGGTTAAGATTTATGCCAAACATGTGGCTGAAGGTATCGAGGATTTGTCGAAAGCAGGCGAGTTAGGCCTCTATCAGGCTTATAGTGTCATCAAAAAGTATCGCGAAAAGTAAATTTTTGGCTAAATATGCTATATTTAGGAATAAAAACACTATCTTTGCACGCAATTTCAAAATTCAAACATATATTGTAGATATGATGATTAACATTACATTCCCAGACGGATCTGTTCGTTCGTATGAGCAGGGCGTAACTGGTTTCCAGATTGCAGAGAGCATCTCTCCAGCTCTCGCACGCAGCGTTGTAAGCTGTGGAGTAAACGGTGAGACAGTAGAGCTGAACCGTCCTATTAACGAGGACGCCACTATCGCGCTCTACAAGTTTGACGACGAGCAGGGTAAGCATACCTTCTGGCACACATCGGCCCACTTGCTGGCCGAGGCTCTGCAGGAGTTGTATCCTGGCATTCAGTTCGGTTTCGGACCTGCTGTCGAGAATGGTTTCTTCTATGATGTGCTGCTGAAGGATGGCGAGAGCATCAAGGAGAGCGATTTCCCAAAGATTGAGGCTAAGATGAAGGAACTGGCTGGTAAGAAAGAGCCTGTTGTTCGTCGTGAGGTACCCAAGGCCGAGGCCCTGAAGCAGTTTGCTGAGTGGGGACAGACCTATAAGTGCGAGCACATCGAGCAGGATCTTGAAGACGGTTCTATCACCACCTATACCCAGGGTAATTTCACCGACCTGTGCCGTGGTCCACACCTCGTGGATACAGGCGAGATCAAGGCTGTTAAGCTGACAAGCGTTGCCGGTGCTTTCTGGCGTGGCGATGCTAACCGCGAGCAGATGCAGCGCTTGTACGGTATCTCATTCCCCAAGAAGAAGATGCTCGACGAGTATCTCGAGATGCTGGAGGAGGCTAAGAAGCGCGACCACCGTAAGATTGGTAAGGAGATGGAACTCTTTATGTTCTCAGAGAAGGTAGGTAAGGGTCTGCCCATCTGGTTGCCAAAGGGTACTGAGCTCCGTCTGCGCCTGCAGGATCACCTGCGCAAGGTTCAGAAGCGTTTCGGTTATCAGGAGGTTATCACTCCACATATCGGTTCTAAGAATCTCTACGTTACCTCTGGTCACTATGCACACTATGGCAAGGATTCATTCCAGCCTATCCATACCCCTGAGGAGGACGAGGAGTACATGCTGAAGCCCATGAACTGTCCTCATCACTGCGAGATTTTCGCTTGGAAGCCCCGTTCATACCGTGACCTGCCTCTGCGTATTGCTGAGTTCGGTACTGTATATCGCTACGAGCAGAGTGGTGAGTTGCACGGACTGACTCGTGTACGTTCGTTCACACAGGATGATGCCCACCTGTTCTGTCGTCCCGACCAGGTTAAGCAGGAGTTCCTCAACGTGATGGATATCATCGGCATCGTGCTCACTGCCTTCGGATTCAACTTCGAGGCTCAGATTTCTCTGCGCGATCCTAACGACCACGAGAAGTACGTTGGTACTGATGAGGACTGGGCACTGGCTGAGAAGGCTATTGTTGAGGCTTGTCAGGAGAAGGGCCTGCCCGCAAAGGTAGAATACGGCGAGGCTGCTTTCTATGGTCCAAAGCTCGACTTCATGATTAAGGACGCTATCGGTCGTCGCTGGCAGCTGGGTACTATCCAGGTTGACTACAACCTGCCTAAGCGCTTCAACCTCGAGTACACCGATGAGGACAACCAGAAGAAGACACCTGTTATGATTCACCGTGCACCATTTGGATCAATGGAGCGTTTCTGCGCTGTGCTGATCGAGCACACCAGTGGTCACTTCCCCCTGTGGCTGACACCTGATCAGGTGGCTATCCTGCCTCTGTCGGAGAAGTACAACGACTATGCTCAGGAGGTTGCCAAGAAGTTCGATATGGGTGGCGTCCGTGCTACTGTCGATATGCGTAACGAGAAGCTGGGTCGTAAGATTCGCGATAACGAGCTGAAGCGTATTCCTTACATGGTTATCGTAGGCGAGAAGGAAGCTGCCGAGGGTACTGTAGCTGTTCGTCCTCAGGGCGGTGGCGAGCAGAGCGTGAAGACCATTCAGGAGTTCATCGACGAGGTGAACGCTCGTGTGGCCGAGATGACAAAAGACTTCTAATGTTAAATATTTATAAAAGATATCATAAAGTTAATATTTCGGAGGTCAAAGTTCAAGGAAAATTAGTAATTTTGCAGCCGATTTTCATAAAAAGTAGTTAATGAAGAATGACAAATTGAAGAATCAGTACCGTATCAACGAACAGATTCGAGTACGTGAAGTCCGCATCGTAGGCGACGAGGGATCGTCGGTAATGTCTACGCGTGATGCACTCAACCAGGCCCGTGACATGGGAGTAGATCTCGTGGAAATCTCGCCCAATGCCAATCCGCCTGTATGTCGTCTCATCGACTACTCTAAGTTCCTCTACCAGCAGAAGAAGCGCCAGAAGGAAATGAAGGCCAAGCAGGTAAAGGTGGAGGTAAAGGAAATCCGATTCGGACCTCAGACCGATGAGCACGACTATCAGTTCAAACTGAAGCACGCTCGCGAATTCCTCGAGGAGGGCAACAAGGTACGTGCCTACGTATTCTTCCGTGGTCGCTCCATCCTGTTCAAGGAGCAGGGCGAGGTTCTGCTGCTCCGTTTTGCCAACGACCTCGAAGAGGTAGGAAAGGTAGAGGGTATGCCATCGCTCGAAGGCAAGAAGATGTTCCTCTATCTGGCTCCCAAGAAGGCTGGTTCAGCCAAGAAGTCGCAGCAGGCCCGCGACCGTGAGGCTGCTCAGGCCGAAGCAAAGGAGCAGGCTAAACAGCAGAAGGAGGCCGAAGAGCAGCAGGTTCCAGCTAATGGAGGTCTGTTTGCCAATGCCAAAATCAGTGCAGAGGCGCTGCAGAAGTTGCAGGATACTGATAAAGAGTAAAAAAAGAAGGTGGCGCGCCCGGTATATGCGTTGCCGCTGGATATTAATAACAATTTAAATTTTTAAAACAATGCCAAAAGTAAAGACAAACTCTGGTGCTAAGAAGAGATTCACTTTCACCGGAACAGGTAAGGTAAAGAGACGTCATGCCTTCCACAGTCACATTCTGACTAAGAAGACCAAGAAGCAGAAGCGCAACTTGGTAGGTACAACTATCGTTGACAACAGCAACATGAAGCAGGTTCGCGATCTGTTGTGTCTCCGTTAAACCTATTGTCTAACATTTTAAAGTAAGAAGAATTATGCCAAGATCAGTAAATCACGTTGCATCAAGAGCAAAGCGTAAGAGAATTTTGAAGCTTACCCGCGGCTACTTCGGAGCTCGCAAGAATGTTTGGACAGTAGCTAAGAACACATGGGAGAAGGGTTTGACCTATGCCTATCGTGATCGTCGTAACAAGAAGCGTAACTTCCGCAGCCTGTGGATCCAGCGTATCAACGCTGCCGCTCGCCAGGAGGGTATGAGCTACTCAGTTCTGATGGGTAACCTCGCCAAGGCAGGTATCGAGATCAACCGTAAGGTTCTCGCTGACCTCGCTATGAACAATCCCGAGGCTTTCAAGGCCATCGTAGAGAAGGTGAAGTAAATAACGACTTACCAGTCTTAAGAATAGAGCGATCTGCCACTAGCAGACCGCTCTTTTTTTCTAAGTACTTTTCACTTGCAAAGTAGTTAGCACGCAATAATTCTTTAGGTACTTTGCAAAAAAAACAAATTACGGGATTTATCATGAAATAAGCAGGCTGATGTGCCTGCTTATTTCTTAGTTTATTTGTTGAGTTTGATGTTTCGCCAATCGCCTGTCAGATCGGAAGAACAGGTAACGGTAGGCGTTTGAAGCTTGCGGTTCAGCACAACCGACTTCTGTTTGACATTGTCGATGATATACTGTCCCAAATCGCCTAAGGATACATTACCCTTCGTGCTCTGCAACTTCTTCAGCAGGTAGTAGGTAAACATACCGTGGCCCTGATCCTTGTAAGGGAATGCAGTCTGGTCATCGCTGGCTGCACTGAATACAATCAGGTTGCCGGTAGGACGCTCCTGGCGGGCTACGAGTGCCACACCACGGGCATTGGCCATCAGGGTGCCGCCTTCGCCTGTAGAGCCGCTAAAGCAGGCATCCAGGAATACGACTACCTGTTTGGCGCCCAAAGCAGAAAGTTCACCGTAGAGCTTCTTCAGCGGATAGCAGGCTTCGGTCTGAGAGCCGTCGGCATCGATAGGCAACAGGAAGGCATCACGACTAGACTCGTTGGGAATACCATGGCCGGCATAATAGAATATCACGCGGATATCATTATAGGCACTGGCGATATTGGTGATGTCCTGTATCGCACGGATCATGACACCATAGGTGGCATTAGGATACTGGCGGATATTCTCCTTGGGCAGACCCAGAGTCTGTTCGCAGTACTGAGCGAAAACTTTGCCGTCATTGCCAGCCATGGGCACAGGAGGCACGGCGGTGTAGTCCTCGTTGGCAATGATGACAGCAAACGTCTTATCATTATTGCCCTTGCTCTTAGGAATGTTCACATCGACATCAGATACACCGACAACCACTTCCTTCTTACCGATCTTGGTCTTGTTCTCACTGCCTTTCGAATTAGCCAGCATGCTATAGTCGATTTCGGTGAAGTTGGCATTGATCTGTGTCTCGTTGTAGGCCAGCGCCTTCTGGTTGCTGTAGGTGTAGATCTTACCTGCGGGGGTAGAGAAGGTGAGACCTGCCAACGCCAGCTTTCGGTTGGAGATGACGAAGTTCTGATTGTACACTTTCACATTGTTCCAGTTATCGGCAAAGTCGCGTGCCTCGTTGTTGCTGCGTGGTACGTTCAGCACGATATCGCCGTAGGGGCTCTCGATGAGGAACGACTGGTTCTCGGCGTCATAGGGCTTGATCTTCAGGTCCTGTACGCCCATCTGCTTGGCAAAACGCTGCACGTATTCGTCCATCAGGATTTTCTGCAGGTCTTCCTGCTTTTTCTTGGCGGTCGTCTCATTCACGCGGAGTTTGTATTCATCAATAGTCTCGTAGGGGTCTTTCACCTTCCACTCGTTCATGCTCTTTTCGATGGATGCCTTGGCAAACACATCGAAGTCGGGCACACCTTTATAGATATCGACAAACTCCTCCTCGCTCTTCTTGCGCTGTGCGACGATACCCTCAGCTTCTTTCAGGAACTGAAGTACGCGTGGATGCTTAGATACATCCGTCACGTCCATATACTCCTTCAGGTATAGGATGGCGTCATCGTACTGTTCGGCATTGTAGGTACGGGCGGCTACGAAGTACACTAACTGCGGATAGTAGCTGTCCTTGCGCAGGCCCTCGGTCTGCATCTCCTTCATCATGGCCACGCCGATAGCTGTCTTGGCGAATGCCATAGCCAGCGAATCCTTATGCACCTGTGAGCAGTGGCCTGCTCCACCTTTCAGAAAGGGGTAGAGTGACGTCAGAACCGATTTGCACTTGTCGTAACCATCCACACCGCTGGGGGTAGCTGTCAGAATGGTCTTGTACACCTTAGTGCACTCCAACGCCTTCACGTAGATCTGCTCTTTCGTGAACGACGTGTCGGCACGCATAAACATAAATTGTTTGTACATCGCGTCAGCATCTGTCATCGTCTGCGCTCGGGCAGACCATGAACAGATGGTTAGCATCGCGATATAAAAGATTCTTTTTCTCATAATCAATGTGATTTGTTAGAATGCATCGATAAATGTGTACTGCACATGGATGCGACGGAACTTACTTCCTTTCTGAGTGGATACCTCGATCAGGTAGTTATAGTCGCGCTGCATCTTCTTGATGGCAGTAATCTCCTTCTCAATCCAGTCCTTGACGCCGAGTGCACGGGCGAAAGCCAGCTGCTCGTTGGTGGCTATGCCTTCCTCGCGAGTCAGCGACAGCTTCATGGGTTGGCCGTTCTTGTAAACGGTCTGATCATGATATTCGCCATACTGTGCGTTGTAGACTATCGGACGTACGATGGGGGAGGCATCGGCTGTACCGGTAATCTTGACGATGACCTGTTTGCCCTCGGCCAGATATTGGCTGAAGTCCTGTTCGAAGGCCTTCTTCATGATCTGTAGCATCAGAACGGCTGCCTTCGACTCTGTGGTTACATAGTGACCGGGCTTGAAGTCATCGCGGGCAGAGAACTGCTCTTCTACCTCGTAGGTCAGACCTACGTTATAGTTGATGATGCTGTGACCGGCAGCGTCTTTGGCTGGTTCTACATTTGAGTTGACAGAGATGTGGGTGTGATCGGTGATCACCTTATCGTCCTTGGCCAGATTAACCATGTTGTCCATGATGGCTGCAAGATTGGTTTCCTTCATCTGTGTCTCGCTCAGTACATTCAGAGGCAGGTAGTTCGTGTCGTTCCTAATCTCATTAAGCGACATCTTCTGCAGATTATCAAAGGTGTAGGACTTGCCTGTGGCAGGGTTATACACCTCGGCATACACGAGCTCGAAGCTATCATCGGGATGCAACGTGTACTTGGGGTTGCGCAATTGGAGATTGCTGGCACCATAGAGCGATGCTGCCTCTTTCTCATCCATATCCAGGAAGAAATCGGGCATGGATGTGGCGTGAACAGCCAGTTTCTTCAGTACGGGGTTATAGTCGCCGAAGCTAATCTCGGTAGGCTGCAACATGTTGGTAGCCATCTTGGTAGAGATCTCGTATTCCAATTGACGGGCCTGAGCGGCACGCGCCTCATCGCTGGTACGCAGTTGGTATTCCTCCAAGGTCTCGTTAGGCATCTGCTGGAGCCAGGTGTCCAGCTGCTCTTTCAGGGTGTTGGTCATCATCTGATAGTTGGTCAGCGTGGGTTGAACGGCTTCAACAATCTTGGTGGCTGGTGCGTTATACTTGTGGCCGAAACGATAGTTGATACCCAGCAGGGCTACAAGTCCTTTTTCGTCCTGGTAGCATGTGCCTTTAGAGTGGCTTGCCATATTGTTGGCGCTCACTTCAAGTGAGAGACCGATGCGCTCAGAGAGTGTCTGGTCGGCACGCAGACCTACGCGTAGGTTCAGCGAGGCGTTGTGCTTCCATTTGTCTTCAGGTGTTTCGCGGTCGAAGGTATAAGTCATACCGAGGCCGCCAATTAAGTAGAGATTCAGTGGGCGAACGGTATTGCGTGAAAAAATGTGGGTGACATTCAGCAACATATCGGCGTTGGTGTTCACGTAATTGAAGTCGTATGATGGACTTGACTTGGCTTTCCAACCGCTGAAATGCAGGCGGAAACCAATAGGCTGTGACATATAACCATAGGACAATGCTACCGTGGGTGAGGTGAGCTTGAATAGTTTATAGTCACCAAAAGTACTACGAACGCCACCTTGGGCTTCGATGAAGTGATACGACTGCAGTTGGCTTGCATCCTGAGCCATGGCATTTGCTGCCATGGCCATCAGGATTGTTGCTATGAATACTTTCTTTTTCATACAATAGTTCAATAAACAGTTCTGGTTTGGTTTTGTTTTGTTTAGAAGGCATCGATGAAGGTGCAGAGTACGCTGATGCGGCGATACTTACTGCCTTCCTGCTTAGATACCTCGATGTGATATTCATAATCGCGGTTCATCTTCTCGAACGAGGAGAGCTCCTTCTCCATATAGTGCTTTACGCCGATTGCACGGGCAAATGCCAACTGGTCGTTGGTAGCGATACCTTCCTTCTTGTTCAGGCTGACATTGTTCAGCTCGCCGTCTTTGTAAACAGGCTCCTGGTCGAACTCTCCGTAGCGACCGTCGTAGGCAATGGCACGAGCGATAGGAGAGGCGTCGGCTGTACCCTTGATGGCAATCTTGACGCGCTTGCCTTCGACAGCGTACTTGGCAAAGTCGTTCTCAAAGGCTTTCTTCATAATCTTCAGCATCGACATGGCAGCACCCGATTCCTCGGTGTTGTAACGACCGGGCTTGAAGTCGTCGCGAGCCGAGAATGCCTCTTCCACCTCGTAGGTAAACTGTACGTTGTAGTTGATGATGTTCTTACCATCGGCATCCACAGCAGGCTCTGCGTTAGCATTTACAGAGATGTGGGTCTTGTCAGAGATGGTCTGCTCCTGAATAGCCTGACTGATAATGTCTTCCTTGATACCTTCAAGTGCGGTCTCCTCCATATTTGTGGCACGGATTACCTCCAGTGGTACAAAGTTGGCATTCTCGTTCATCTTGGCCAGATTCTGGCGCTCCAGGTTATCGAAGATATAGGTCTTGCCGTTGGTGGGGTTATAGATCTCGGCATATACCATCTCAAACTTATCGTCAGGGTTCAGACCGTACTTAACGTTCTTGAACTGCAGCTTGGCATTGGGATCGAACTCGCCCAGCTCGTTGAACGGTACATCGAGGAATATGTCGGGCATTGAGCTGGAGTGCAGGGTCAGTTTCTTGGTGGTGGTGTTATAATCGCCTACCTGGAAATCGCTGGTCTCCAGAAGTCCTGCTGCCATCTTGGTGGCAAATTCGCGCTCAATCTCGCTTGCCATCTTGGCGCGTGTCTCATCGTTTACACGCTCGTTGTAAGCCTCGAGTGTCTCGCCTGGCATCTGCTTCATCCACTGATTCAGCTTTTCGTTCAACTCAATGCTCATCATCTTGTTCAGATAGGGTTTCATGCCTTCAACCTCACGGTAAACCAGTGCATTGTTGGAGTTGTAGATAACAAACGGCTTATTGTCGTTCTGGTTGAACACAAATCGTAGATCGCTGGTGCCACCTTCTGCATTCTCCAGGAAGATGCGCTCTGTGGGATCAAGCAGATTGATTGCCGAGATGCGTTTGTCGCTGTTCAGTACCAAGGCGTATTTACCATCGTGGTTAGCCTGTACGGCCAGTGCGCTACCCAAATCATCAATCGTAGCCTTTTGGTTGAATGTGGTGGTCTCGTAAATGGCCAATTTGCCATCGGCGGTCAGCACCATCAGCTTGCTGTTATTATCGCCGAATGCAAAATCATTGATGGGGCTATTGCAGGTAATAGTCTTGCGTACAGTGCCTCTCTCTGCATTCCATACCTCTAAAGTCTTGCCATTGCTACATGCTAAGAAATAGTTATTGCCGCTGAATAACATCTTCTGTGGCACGATGGATGAGCCGAAGGTCTTGATGACCTGTTTGCCACGTGGATCATAGAATCGGATTTGTCTGTCGTTTGCTGCAACAGCCAGTTGCTTGGCATCGGGAGTATAGGCTAATGCCGTGATGTTGATGTCCTTCAACTTGATTTTTCCAATAGGTGTTTCTTGTTCGCTCAAGTTGTAGATTTCAGCATAAGTATAGCCTTTCTTAGTCTTCTGCAGACTGATAATAGAGCTATAAGCTGGATTGATACGCACAGACTTAACGGTATCGCTGGCACTATACAATTCGATGCCGCGATTGGCATATACAGCCTTACCATTGTAATAGAAAACTCCAAACGCGTGGTTGTCGAATCCCTGTGGGTATTGCTTTTGTTTCAACTCGCGCAGATTGTCCTGTGCCATACACATGCCTCCAGATAGGAGGGTCAAAACGAATAGTGAGATAATCTTTTTCATCGCTTATAACATTTATAGGTTCTAAGTTTTTATTTATTATCGCGACAAATATACAAAGAAATTGTTAAAAACAAACATTTAATAGAAAAAATTTGCACTATTGGCGAAATTTCTTTATTTTTGCAGCGTATTTATATAAAAAATGTGGTTTTATCATGAATAGAAGTATCATCTCAGTCGTTTTGTCTTTAGTTGCTTTCTGTGGTGCTTTTGCCCAGAAGTCGCTTACGGTGGATGCAGAGTACACCTATCGCGCCTCTGAAGATGTATCTTTGGGCCAAGCTAAGCAGACAGCCCTCGAACGTGCTAAAATTCAGGCTATTGCCGATGCCTTTGGTACCATTGTCAGTGAGACGAACTCAATGCGCATGTCGAATAAGAACGGGCGTAGTGATATTGATTTCCTGTCAATTTCAGGAAGCGATGTCAAGGGAGAGTGGATTGAGACCATTGGTCAGCCTCAGTATCAGATTAATTACGATGGCGAAACACTGGTGGTGACGGCCAAATGTAAGGGGCGTATTCGTGAGATTGTTGCCAATGGTGTTGATTTTCAGGCGAAGGTGCTACGTAACGGTACCGATGACCGTTCGGAGTCAGAGACTTTCTTTTCGGGCGATAACTTCTATGTCAGCTTCACGTCGCCTGTTGCCGGCTATGTTGCCATCTATCTGGTGGATGTAGGTAACATGGCTTGTTGCCTGTTGCCCTATCAGGCTCAGCAGGATGGTATCTATAGTGTAAAGGCCAATCAGCGCTATGTGTTCTTCAATGTGGATGAGGCTCTGCCAACAGAGAAACCCATTGTCGACCTTTATCGGATGACCACCCTGTTCCCTGTGGAGCAGAATCAGATCTATATCGTCTTCTCAACTCAGCCTTTTGTGAAGGCTGCCGATGCCGTTGGCAAGGGACAGCTACGCGAACTGAAGGGGGATGAGTTTCAGAAGTGGTTGGCAAAATGCCGCAAGCGCGACACCAATATGAGCGTCAAGATGATTCCAATAGCCATCAAGAAACAATAAGCAAATGAGGAGCCTCACCGAGGTTCCTCATTTGCTTTTGGTATCATTTAAATTTGAACAAGTGTACAAATCCTGTTGTCTTAAACACGTCGTAAACTTGAGGTTGCAGTCCTTGTATGTAGGGCTCATTGTGATTCGTCCAGCAATGCTGTACGATGTGCATCAGCAATCGTAAGCCGCTGGATGAGATGTATTCAAGTTTGCTGCAATCTATGACGACCTCGCAATCAAAGTAGTTGTACAGGGGTTGTACTTCTCTCTCTGCCACTTGAGACACTAAGGTATCCAAGCGTCCGTCCAATGTCAGGGTCACCTGACGCTCGTCAGTTTTTTCAATCTTAATATCCATTCTTATATTCTTACTTTTTTTGTTTTCAATTCCTTTCTCATGATTAGCACATTTTCATTATTTTTCCTTTCGTAGCTTATGCTGTCCATATAGTGACACATCAGGTGTATGCCCAGACCGCCTTCGCTGAGCTGCTTGACTTTCTGCTTTACGTCGTACTCTGTAGCCTTGGTGGCATCAAAGGGAATACCCTTGTCGCGAAGTATGAATGTCAGAAAACGGTCGTCGGCTATAGCCTCCAACAGAATGTCGGCTTGTTCACCATCGGTATAGGCGTATTTTATGATGTTGACAACTGCCTCTTCCACGGCCAGGGTGATGTGTGAGGCTGTAGCCATGTCGATATCCATGTCGCTGGTAATGCTGTTCATGAAGTCGGTCAGTTGCTTGACCTCGCTTAGGTCGTTGGCTATTGTCAGGGTTCGACGCAAAACCACATCGGTATCTACGTCTTTGTATTGAATAGCCAGCAGGGAGATGTCATCGCCCTGTGGGATCTCGCCCACAAAGGCGTGTTCTGCCAGGCTAATATGCTTCACAAGGTCGCGTGCGCTGAGATGCTGCTGTGCGCATTTGTTTGTTTCCTCGCGTAGGCGCTCTCTGCCCAACTGCTCGTGCTCTGATGTCTCGGCCTCGGTATAGCCGTCGGTATAGAGGAACAGCATGGTGTTGCAATCCATAGATACTGTTTGTTCGGAGTAATTCCAGTCGGTGCGAAGACCGAGTGGGATGTTGTTGTCCACGTTCATGAATTGTGCCTGTTGGCCAATCATGATAGGCGGTTCGTGCCCTGCGTTGGTGTAGTTAAGCTGACCTGTTGGCAGATCGAGTACGCCCATGAACAAGGTGACGAACATGAACGAGTCGTTGTTCTCACAAATCGTCTGGTTCATGCGGCTCACAATCTGTTGGGGATGGGTGTGTAACATCGATGCATTGCGGAACAGCGATATAGTCTCAGCCATCATCAATGCTGCTGGTACACCTTTGCCGCTCACATCGCCGATGCAGAAGAACAGTTTCTCGTCGCGTAGCAGAAAGTCGAACAGGTCGCCACCAACTTCTTTGGCTGTTACGATTTCGCCATAGATATCGATATCGGTACGCTCAGGGTAGGGGGGATATTTCTTAGGCAGCATTTGCTGCTGGATATGGCTGGCAATTTTCAGTTCCTGTTCGATGGCTGCTTTCTGGGCTGTGGTCTTCCTCAGTCGGTCGATATTCTTGAACAGTGCTCTGCTGAGGATGAATATGACGATAAGTCCGAAGAACATAACGGCCAGAATGATGGTACCAAGCAGATTGCCCTGATGATTAATGATGGCCTCGGGTACAACGATGACTACAGTCCAATCGGCATATTTTACAAATGAATAGAATAAGACCGATTTGATGCTGTCGTTCATCATCTTGCAGATGCCGCTCTCATGGTGCATCATACGGCGGGCTATGCCGTCGTCGATAGTGTCGGGAGAGGTTGCTGCTATATCCTGGAATTTCTTTTTCAGAATGCGGTTCTCATCGGGATGAATCAAGTAAGTGCCATCGTTGTCGATAACAAAACTGTATGACTGTTCTTTATACCCCTTTTCGAAACGCTGGTGGTTCTCGGCATCAATACGCTTGTGGCGTTGGCGTAGCCATTCCAGCGATACGTCGGCTCCCAACATGCCCACTTTACGTCCGTTGCCATCGTGAATGTGCGTCATGTAGGTGGTTGTCAGCTGCTGTGAAGCTGCTTGGTCGAAATAGGGAGGCGTCCAGTCGCCCTCTTTCTTCTCGTAAGCCGTTTTATACCAAGGATGCGTCAGGAAGTCAGGATGGTCCTCGTTCATCTGCTTGCCCCTGATGGTACCTGCGGAATCGCGCCAGGCATAGATCTCGAAGTAGTGGCCTTTCTGTGGGTAATAGTCTGGTTCGAAAATCAGGCGGCAACTCGACATATATTTGTTCAGCTTTATCATCTGTTCCAGATGTGCCTGGAGTTTGTCGGTGTTGTCGAGATCGTTCTCAATCACGCTGATATTGTTGATGGCAGCCACGTAAACGTCAGACAGCACACCACGAATCTTCTCGTTGGTATGCATCATGATACCCTCATACCGTGATTCTACTTCGTTGGTTGTTGAGTTGCGGGTAATGACAAAAACGATGGTCATAATGGTGGCCCACATAACCAGCAGAACCACCATGATAATCATACTCAGCTTGTATGCTAACGTCTTCTTTACCATCGTTTTGTAGATAGTTTGTATTTACGGGCACAAAGATACAAAAAAACTTCTAATACTTTGTGCTTTTTTGAAAAAAACTTATGTATGCAACTATATGGGCCTTAAACCCCTTTCATGGACAAAGAGATACGTTGGCGCCGATGGTCGACTTCGATGACCCGTACCTGAACGTGCTGATGGAGTTTGACTACGTCGAGTGGGTGGGCGATGCGCCGGTTGGCCATTTGTGAGATGTGGACAAGACCATCGTGATGGACACCGATATCAACAAAGGCTCCAAAGTTGGTGATGTTGGTAACGATGCCTGGCAGTATCATACCCTCGACAAGGTCGTCGATGGTTGAGACATTCTTGTCGAATTCGAAGGCTTCGAGGGCTTCGCGTGGATCACGACCTGGCTTTTCTAATTCGGCTAAGATGTCGTTGAGGGTTGGCATGCCGACATCGGGTGTGACGTAACGTGACAGTTGGATTGCCTCACGTTTCTCCTTGTGGCTAATCAGGTCGGCCACTGTACAGCCTTGGTCTTTGGCCATCTGTTCTACTAACTGATAGCGTTCGGGGTGTACAGCAGAATTGTCGAGCGGGTCCTTAGCGTTGCGGATGCGCAGAAATCCGGCACATTGTTGATAGGCTGAAGGCCCAAGACGCGGCACTTTGAGCAGTTGGGCACGTGAGGTGAATGCACCATGTTCGCGACGGTAATCTACAATGTTCTTTGCCAGTGTAGCGCCCAGTCCGCTGACGTACATCAGCAGATGTTGTGAAGCGGTGTTGAGGTCGACACCGACAGAGTTGACACAACTCTCGACAGTCTGGTCGAGCGAATGCTTAAGTTTGGATTGATCAACATCGTGCTGGTATTGGCCAACGCCGATGCTCTTTGGGTCGATTTTGACGAGTTCGGCCAGCGGGTCCATCAGTCTGCGGCCGATGGAGACGGCGCCACGTACGGTTACATCCTCGTTGGGAAACTCGTCGCGGGCCACTTTCGAGGCTGAATAAACTGAGGCACCGGCTTCGGAAACGACAAAGACCTGTGGGGTAGGGACTTCTGGGGCTCCTGATTTAGCTGTCGTGGCTTTCAAATCCGTGCCGACATTGTATTTATGAGCGAGCACATCCTTTACGAAGGTGTCGGTTTCGCGACTGGCAGTACCATTTCCTATAGAGATGGCCTCAATCTGAAATTTCTGTATCAGGCGCTGCAGGGTGATGGCTGCCTCGGTACGCTTGTTCACAGGCGGGTGAGGCATGATGACATCGTGGTGCAGCAGATTGCCTTGGGCGTCTAAACAAACCACCTTGCAGCCTGTGCGAAAACCAGGATCAATACCCATGACGCGTTTCTGACCTAATGGCGCACTGAGCAGCAGTTGACGTAGGTTCTCAGCAAAGACCCGGATGGCTTCTTCATCGGCCTTTTCCTTACTGAGGGTGGTAAACTCTGTCTCGATGGCGGGTTTGAGCAAACGCTTATACCCATCGTCGATGGCTTCGGCTACTAATTTTCCGCAAGCTGTGTTGCCATAGACATAGTGGCGTTTCAGACGTTCGCAAGCCTCTTGGTCGTCGGGCGATATGCTGATGCGCAAAAAGCCTTCGGCCTCGCCTCGACGCATGGCGAGCAGACGGTGGGATGAACAGCGTTTCAACGGTTCGCTCCAATCAAAGTAATCGCTGTATTTTGAGGCTTCTTCCGTATCGGCTTTGGCTTTTACTACTTTTGAGGAGATGATGGCCTGGCGGGTGAAGGCGTTACGCAGTTGCTGGCGTGAGCGCTCGTCCTCGCTCACCGTTTCGGCAATGATGTCTTGTGCTCCCTTGATTGCTTCTTCGACTGAAGCGACCGACTGGCCTACATAGCGCTCGGCTGCATGTTCTGGATCACGTTCGCGCTGTTTCATAATCAGAAGGGCTAACGGCTCCAGACCTTGTTCGCGAGCCACTTGGGCACGCGTACGGCGTTTGGGTTTGTATGGCAGGTAGATGTCCTCGAGTTCGGTGGCGTCCCAGCATTTGTCGATACGTTCCTGTAACTGAGGAGTCATCTTGTCGAGTTCGGTAATTGTTTTGACAACTGTTTCCTTGCGTTTCTGTATATCGAGCAATTTTTCATATCGATCGCTGATGGCTGCAATCTGTATCTCGTCGAGTCCGCCTGTTCGTTCCTTGCGATAACGGGCGATGAAGGGAATGGTGCACCCTTCGTCGATGAGCGCCAGTGTGCCGGCGACATATTTCTCACTGATGCCCAACTGTGTGGCAATAAGTAAGGGAAAAACGTTCTTTTGCATAAATATAAGTAGTAATTACGTTAATTTGTGTGCAAAAATAGTAATAAATCACGAGAAATATGTATTTTTGCACTCCGAAAATAAAAAGATTAATGAGAAATAGGATAATTTTAGCGGTTATCATGTTGTTTGGCGTTATTTGCAACATCGGAGCGCAAGAATCAGCCAACAGCCGACAGGCACGCCGCATTTTTAACAACGCCTACCAGCAAGTATTTGGTGAACAGGGTGCTACATTGCATTACGATGTAAACATCACAGGCATCTATAAAACCCGTGGCACCATCTGGTATAAGGGAAAGAAGAGCAAGTTCGACGAAGCAAGAATGACCTCGTGGAATGATGGCACAACAGTATTCACCTTCAAGAAGAAAAAGGGCGAGGTGGAGATACATAATGCCAAGAACAATAAGAGTGACAAGTACTCGCAGAAGTTCAAGTTCGATCCGGAGAACTATACCTACAGCATCGCGGAGGCAGACAAAGGACTGCTGGTGACATTGAAGTTGATCAAGGGGCGCAAAGGTATGAAGGAGATTCACGCCTTGCTGGAACACAAGACCTATCATCCGATAAGCGTCCGCATCAAAATCGCTTTCATATGGACCACCATTAAGATTAGCGATTTCCAGAGCGGTAGCATTACTGATGAGATGCTGCGTTTTCCCAAAGAGCAATTTAAGAATTATAAATTTGTAGACAAGCGATGATATCGGTAGAAGGACTGAAAGTAGAATTTGGCATCAAACCTTTGTTCGATGGTGCGAGTTTCGTCATCAACGACAGAGATCGCATAGCCCTGGTGGGCAAGAATGGAGCTGGCAAATCAACCATGCTCAAAATACTTTGTGGGCAGCAAAAACCTACAGCAGGCAACGTGAGTGTGCCTAATGATACCAAAATAGGCTATCTGCCGCAGGTGATGATTCTGCAGGACGATACCACTGTGCGTGAGGAAGCTCAGAAGGCCTTTGCCGATAATACGCGGATGAAGGAACGGCTGGAACAGATGAATCAGGAACTGGCTGAGCGTACTGACTATGAGAGTGAGAGTTACCTGGCACTCATCGAGCGATATACTACCGAGCATGAACGGTATATGATGATGGGTGCTGAGAACTATGAGGCTGAGATAGAGCGTACACTCGTAGGACTTGGCTTTGAACGTTCGGATTTCGACCGTCCTACATCAGAATTCTCGGGCGGATGGCGTATGCGAATAGAGTTGGCAAAGATTCTGTTGCAGAAACCTGATGTGTTGTTACTCGACGAGCCTACTAACCATCTGGATATCGAATCCATCCAATGGCTGGAGCAATTCCTGTCGCAGAGCTCAAGTGCTGTGGTACTGGTCAGTCATGACCGTGCCTTTATTAACAATGTCTCGAATCGGACACTCGAGATTTCATGTGGTAAGGTTATCGACTATAAAGTTAAGTATGATGAATATGTGGTGCTGCGTAAGGAACGCCGTGAACAGCAGTTGAGGGCTTACGAGAACCAACAGAAGGAAGTGTCTGAGATGAAGGCATTTATCGAGCGGTTCCGCTATCAGGCTACCAAGGCTGTACAGGTACAGCAGAAGGTGAAACAGCTGGAAAAAATAGTGCCCATCGAGATTGATGAGGTGGATAATTCGGCTATGCACCTGAAGTTCCCACCTTGTCTAAGAAGCG
Source organism: Prevotella sp. P6B4 (assembly GCF_000619985.1). Classification (NCBI taxonomy): domain Bacteria; kingdom Pseudomonadati; phylum Bacteroidota; class Bacteroidia; order Bacteroidales; family Prevotellaceae; genus Prevotella; species Prevotella sp. P6B4. Next base: position 44,489 of record NZ_JHVE01000016.1, on the reverse strand, counting down.
GTGATTACCCTGTAATTTGTGATGAGGTGCGTAAGGATTATGGGGCCCATACGGTCTTTGACCATGTGACCCTGACTATCAAACGTGGCGAAAAGGTAGCTTTCGTAGGTAAGAATGGAGAAGGAAAATCGACTTTGGTGAAATGTATCATGGATGAGATTTCTTATTCTGGCGAACTGAAGGTGGGGCATAACATACAGATAGGCTATTTTGCCCAGAATCAGGCTCAATTGCTGGATGAGAATCTGACCGTGTTCCAGACCATCGATAATGTGGCCAAGGGCGAGATTCGTCTGAAGATTAACGATATATTGGGTGCCTTTATGTTTGGCGGCGAGGAGAGTGACAAGAAAGTGAAGGTGCTGAGTGGTGGCGAACGTAGCCGACTGGCTATGATCAGACTGCTGTTGGAACCAGTAAATCTGTTGATTCTCGACGAGCCTACCAACCATTTGGATATGCCATCGAAGGATGTGCTGAAGGAAGCCATCAAGGCTTTCGACGGTACCGCTATTATCGTGAGTCACGACCGTGAGTTCCTTGACGGACTGGTGACTAAGGTGTATGAGTTCGGCGGTGGAAAGGTACGTGAACATCTGGGTGGTATCTATGACTTCCTGCGTTCGAAAAAGATCAGCGATTTGAACCAGCTTGGTAAGGATACAAATAATTCCCAACGAGGGAATAATTCCTTCCCAGTGAGGGAACAAAATATTCCCAACGTGGGAAAATCTGGCGAGCAGCAGGCTGTTAATCAGGAAGCCTTGAACAAGGTGCTGAATTATGCCGAGCGTAAAGAACTACAGAAACGCAAGAACCGTCTGGAGAAGGCTGTGAAACAGTCGGAAGCCAAGATTGAGCAGATGGAACAGCGACTGAAGGAGCTCGATGAACTGTTGATGGTGCCTGAGAATGCGTCGGACATGACGCTGGTGACAGAATATACTTCTATCAAGCAAAGTCTCGATGAAGAGGTGGAGCGTTGGGAGAAGACAAGTGAAGAATTAGAATCATTAACACAATAAACACTAAAAAGCAATGAAAAGATTTTTAACAATGATGACAATGGCATCAGTATCGATGATGATGATGGCTCAGTCGGAGTTGGGGTCTGGTCTGCATCAGGCTGATTTCAACAAGGCTGTGCGTCCTGGCGATGACTTTTATGAGTATGCGTGTGGTGGTTGGATGAAAAACAATCCACTGCCTGCTGCTTATTCGCGTTATGGCAGTTTCGACCGCTTGCAGGAAGAAAACGACAAGCGTATCAATGGTATCCTGAAGGAGTTGCAGTCGAATTCCTATGCTAAGGGTACTATCGAGCAGAAGCTGAGCGATCTGTATAAGCTGGCTATGGACTCTACACGTCGTAACCAGGAAGGTGTTGCTCCATTGATGCCTCTGATTAAGCGTCTGGAGGCTGCTAAAAGCAACAAGCAGTTGTTAGCCATTCAGTTGGAACTTGCTCCTTACGGTGAGCAGGAGTTCTTCTTTGCAGGCTTTGGCGCCGACGAGAAGAATGCAACTCAGAATATCCTGAACGTGTATCAGGGTGGGCTCTCATTAGGTCAGAAGGAGTATTATCTCGATAATGATAAGGCTACTGCTGATATCCGTGAAGCTTTCAAGAAGCATGTGGTGAAAATGTTCCAGTTGTTCGGGTTCAGCAAGAGCGCTGCAACCAAGAAGATGCAGAACATTATGAAGGTGGAAACCGAGTTGGCAAAGGTGAGCAAGAGCCGTACCGAGTTGCGTGATCCAGAGGCTAACTACAATAAGATGACGCTGAAGGAGTTTGAGGTTAAGTATCCTAACCTGCCATTGGTAAAGGTGATGAATGCCATGGGCATCGAAACCAAGTATCTGCAGGAGATGGTAGTTGGTCAGCCCGACTTCCTGGCAGGCGCCAACAAACTGGTGGGTAACATTAAACCTGCAGAGTACCGCGATGTGATGGAGTGGGGCTTTATTTCAGGTGCCGCTAACTATCTGAACGATGCTACTGTAGCAGAGAGCTTCGACTTCAATGGTAAAATCCGTTCTGGTCGTAAGCAGAACCATCCTCTGTGGAAGCGTAGTACAGCTCAGGTGGAGCGCGTGATGGGCGAGGCTCTTGGTAAGATCTATGCAGAGAAATACTTCCCAGAGGCTGCCAAGCAGCGCATGCTTACCCTAATTAAGAACCTGCAGATTGCTCTTGGTGAGCGCATTGCTGCCCAAAGCTGGATGGACGATTCGACCAAGGTGAACGCCTTGCTGAAGCTGAATTCTTTCTATGTAAAGGTGGGTTATCCTGATAAGTGGACAGATATCTCGGGACTTGAGATTGATCCTGCGAAATCTTATTACGATAACATGCAGGCTTGCGCAAAGTTCTGGCATGCTTGGAATATTCAGCATACCGTTGGCAAGCCCGTTGATCGCGATGATTGGCACATGACACCACAGACTGTGAATGCCTATTATAATCCAACCACCAACGAAATCTGCTTCCCCGCCGGAATCCTTCAGTATCCATTCTTTGATATGAGTGCTGACGATGCCTTCAACTATGGTGCTATCGGCGTAGTAATCGGTCACGAGATGACTCATGGATTTGATGATCAGGGCCGCCAGTTTGATAAGGATGGAAATATGCACGACTGGTGGAAAGAAGCTGATGGAAAGAACTTTACAGAACGTACGGATAAATATGCCGACTTCTTCAGCGCTATCAAGGTACTGCCCGACCTGAATGGTAATGGTCGCCTGACACTCGGTGAAAACCTGGCCGACCATGGTGGTCTGCAGGTGGCTTGGGCAGCCTATAAAAATGCAACTAAGCGCAATCCTCTTGGTGAGAAGGATGGACTGACTGCCGATCAGCGATTCTTCCATGCATATGCTGGTGTATGGGCTGGTAATATTACAGAAGCAGAAATCCGAAATCGTACTAAAAGTGATCCTCACTCACTGGGTCGTTGGCGTGTGAATGGCGCCCTACCTCATATCGATGCCTGGTATGAAGCATTTGGTATTAAGGAGGGTGATAAGATGTTCATTCCTAAGTCTGAACGCCTCGAATTGTGGTAATCTATATCAAAAAAATATGTTTTTTGCCGTCGTAAATGTAAATTTACGGCGGTTTTTTTTGTTTAATTCATTTTTTTATCTATCTTTGCACCTAACTTAAGTTAAAATTCCAACAAACGATGAACGATATTACACAAAACCAAGATCGAACAAACCGAGGTGCAGAGCCGCTTTATCGCGAACGTGCCGTTCAGCAGCCTCAATATCAGCAGGCCGTGCAGATGAATACTGCCAGCGGCGTGCCTTGTCCTCATTGTGGCACTATCAACGAACCGGATGCACTATTCTGTGCATCGTGTGGTAACGCTATCGGTACAACTACCTGCCCCTATTGTGGAGCTGCTGTAGATGCCGATGCCGATTTTTGCGAATCCTGTCGTCACTATATCCGTAAGGACGTGTGCTCTTTCTGTGGCGCCCATCTGCATGGTGCCGAAGCCTACTGTCCGGAATGTGGTAACCCGATAGGCGGAATCGTTTGTCCCGTTTGTAGAACCCATAATGATTTTTCGTTCTGCAAACAGTGTGGTACCCCTCTCACAGAAGAGGCACGCCTATTGAAGGAGAAGGTACTAGAAATGCCAGAGTATCAGCAGATGCAGCGTCTGGCTGATGAGATACAGAAACTTGATCAGCAGATACCTTATGTGACAGAGCAAGATAGAGAGCGTGATCGTAAGAGTCAGGAGTTACGTCAGCGTGTATTGATGTTGTTGGCTCAGGATCGTGGTCTGGATCGTGTGGATGCCAATCTGGCCGATCATAAGATTATGAGCAAGGACGAATACGATAAGAAAAAACAGGAGCGTATGGAGATGCTGTCAAGACTGCTTGACCAGATGGCACAATTGCCTCAAACCAAGCCTGCTCAGGTGCGCAATTATGCCATGGCTTGTAAGCCTCAGGGTGTGCGCTTGGCCTGGGAGTGCAATTTTAAACATGCATTGCATTCCAGCCCCTGTGGATGTGCTAAGCCGCAGATGGGTGGCAAATGGATAGTTCTTGGTAAGGGTACTAGAAAAGAAATTAAAGACGATATCTAAATGAGTACGGTTCGAACTCCACAAAATACGGTCAACGATAACGAAGATGTGAATCTCGATAAAACGAGAAGAGCTACCGCTTTCGATTTTATGCCGCAGACTCCTCTGGAAGAGCCTGAGGATAAGCCTTTGGATGGTACAATCAGAAGTCCGCAAATGCCACCAATTGATGTCATCCCGTCCGGAAAACCCAAGATTGATGTCGTTCCTTCTGCCAAACCGAAGATCGATGTCATTCCGTCAGTTAAACCGAAGATTGACGTTGTGCCTTCTGTTAAACCAACGATAGAGGTTGTTCCATCGGCCAAGCCGGTGACTGACGAGAAACCACTTGATGGCACAGTCCGAGCTCCCGGCTTCGACCAGCCTATAGCACCGGTATCACCGGTATCGTCGGACTCTCCTGCTGCTCCATCGTTAAGTGGTACGACACGTGGCGTTCAGCCTCAGGTACAGTCACAGGCGCGCCCTAATGTCAATATCTCGATTGTATCTTCTGCCGAGAGCGCAAGTCGAGTTAACAAAATCCGACAGCAGCGTGTAGTGCTTGATGAGAACATCTTTGTACTGAAAGGTCAGAACTATAAGCGCGTCTCGGTATTAAGTGAGAATACAGGTGAGGCGCAGGTGTACTTGGTTGAGAAAGATCATCAGGAGTATGTTCTGAAGATATACTATCCCAATTTCGATGTGAATCGTAAGATTCTGCAGACAGTGCTGAATTTCGATTTCGAAATGGTGGTGAAGGTTTACGACTTCGGTAAAACCTACGTTGACGGAAAGCATCGTTATTATGAGCTGATGGAGTATCTTCGCGGCGGCTCTATGGCAGACTTCAAGCTGGAGGGCGATATGGACAAATTCCGTCGTATCGCCTTGCAGGGTGCAGCAGCCTTGGCATATTGCCACCAGTGTAAGATATTACATAAGGATATCAAACCAGGCAACTTTTTCTTCCGTGATACGGATCATACAGAGTTGGTACTGGGGGATTTCGGTATCTCAAGTATGCTGGAGGACGATGGTAAAGCTCATAAGACAACTCAGGCTCGTACCCCCATCTATGCTGCTCCGGAAATGTATGCAGACGTGATTGATGGCGTGGTTGAAATTTCGCCTAAGGCCGATTATTATTCGTTAGGTATCAGTCTGATGACACTTTGGTTGGGCGAGAGTCCTATGAGTACCAATGAGCGCGTCATGATGCGCCAGAAGAACGAAGGCCGTATCCCACATGTCAACGAACTTCCTGAGCGTATCAAACTGCTTGTGATGGGACTGACGGTTGTCAATCCTATTAACCGTTGGGGATACGAACAGGTAGAACAATGGTTCTTAGGCGAGAGCCCTAAGGTTGATCTTTCTTCGCCATTCCTCAAGTATCAGAGCTTTATTGTTGACCCAGAGCGTAATTTGGTTGCCGAGAATATCCACGAGCTGATTCCGATGTTGTTGGCCAACGAGAAAGTGGCTATCGGTTATCTGTATAATGGTCGTATCACCCAATGGCTGGAAGCATGCGGAAACAGTAAGCTCAGTACCATCGTAAAGGATATCATATCCAAACGCTATCCTATTGATCAACGTGCAGGATTGATGGCTTCACTCTATGCAATGGAGCCAACTTATGCGTATAAGGATTTGCGAGGCAACTTGTGTGATGATATTCATAGTATCTGCATTTCATTGTTGAGCAATCAGGATGATTATGCTTTGGCATTGGGAAATCCTAATGATAACTTCTACCTCTATATTGAGACTCATACCAGTTGTGATGTTGAGCGTTTGCGTTCTTACTTCAAGGGCGTGGATCACACGAATAAGGAAGAAGTACGCATAGCCATTATGCGAATTGTGCTCGAGGTAGATCCTGAGATACCTTTTATGGTGAAGCATCCGTCGTCAACCATTAACGAGATTGTTTCCGCCTTTAGCAACGATGATATTACTGAGGATGAGTGGCACAGTCTGATTGATGGTCGACTATTGGCGTGGATGTATAGTCACGAAGATCAGATGGCTTGCGAGAGTTTGCGCATAATGACTCAGGGGCAGAATTTCTCAATGAACCTTGCATATAAGGTGCTGTACAACCTGAATCGTGAATCGGCTTACGATCTGGCCAAGGCGTTCACGCCGATGCAGGTAGGCGAATATCTGAACGAACGTCTACATAAGGCACAGAATCTGAGCGACAAGGAGTTCGAGGCTGCCATGAAGGATATAACAGAGCTTGATGGACGATTTGCCTATTATGCCCAGTTGCATGGATGGAGTGAGATGTATAATGAGCATAATCGTTGTTTCGATTTTAAGAGCGATGAGAACAAAGAACGTTTGGGCGCTTACGATGCAAAGACAGCTGTCTATCGATTCTGCCGTATTCTGGGGGTAACCCCGACTTATCAGATGCCCGATGGCATTGAGTATGCTGACGGCCGTAATCTGCAGTCCAAGAAGATGCAGGTGTTCCGCAATGAAGTCAGAAACGGTTCGATGGCTCAGTGGATGTCGGTATTCTATCACGAAGATCCCAATGCAGACTTCATGCAGGAGTATTCGTATGAGCATGCTATTGAAGACTGGCTGATGGCTCTCGGAAAGATAGATCCATCACAGCGTTATTACAAACGTTTTGTAGAGGCCCGCGATGAAACCCAGAAACGCGTGAAGAACGTTAAGGATCACTGGCAGAGAGCCAAGACCAAGGAGAACGTTTGGCGTATGGTATTCTATGGGCTGAGCGGTGTCTGGCTGTTATTTGTCCTGCTATTCGGTGTTACTAATCCTGAGTATATCCTGACGCATACCTTCATCAGTATCGGCATGCCGTTGGGTGGTATGACAGGTCTGATTGTGGGTACACGCTCGTTCTTCAAAGGATACGATTTCATGTTCTCGTTCCTGTGGGGATTGGTTGGCGCATTTACCTGCTTTATACCTATTATAATATTAAAGTATATAGGTGCATCGCATCCCACACTATTCAATATCGCAGTTATTGTGATTACACTGATTTACATGTTGGTGTGCCATCTGACTGATTTCCGTGGTGATGAGAAGGCTGACAGCAAATTGATTTCGGAGGTTTTGGAGAATGACGTTAAGTCGAATCTGATAGAACCGTTGTATTATACATTTAAGGCAAGAACTTATAAGTTTAAAGGTTCTAAGTTCGGCTTGCTGAACGATGTGACAGATCAGGTCCGCTCTATCAGTGGAGAAAGTATCTTGCACTATGTGCTGTGGAGTTTACTGATGCTGGTATTTGTGATGTCATTTATCATATTCAGTCCATCGATGCTGAACATAGCTAATCCAAATAGCCATATGAAGAAAGCCCCTGCAAGTATTATTAAGAAAATCGATAGAGACGTATAATAATGGTTTGTGAGAATTGTCATAAAGAAAACAGAAGCATAGCTAAGTTTTGCAAGTGGTGCGGACAGCCCCTTGCAAGTACTGATTTGCTTGATAAACTGGTGGGACTTGATGAGGTCAAAAACCAGTTGAAAACCATTGTGGAGACTTATACGTTTCTGCGTTCTCGCAAAGATATCACAAATGCCCGTATATCCCTTAATGCTGTGGTTATCGGCGAAACAGGTACGGGTAAGACTGCTTTAGCCGAAATTCTGCGTGATTACTTCTATCAGCATAAAATCATTGAGAAACCCAAGTTGATGATGGTGGATGCTGTAGATTACCAGCGTTTTGTAGATAAGTGGGATGATAATATTAAGAATGCAAAGAACGGAATATTGTTCTTCGATAATGTACAGAAACTGCTGCCAGATAAGTATTCCAATCAGGTGAACCCGCTCGACAAGCTATTTGTCGAAATGGATAAGTGGGAAGATAATCCTATCGTAATTATCTCAGGACTCTCGAAGGGATTGGAAGACTTTCTGGAGAGCAATCCAGCTGTAGCGAACCGATTCAAGTACACGTTCCGTATGACAACGCCTGGTTTCCAGGAACTGACTCAGATCTGTAAGTTGAACCTGAGACTGAAGTATGGTATTACGGAGTTCTCGCCTGAGGCAGAAAAGCAGTTGGCCCGTTTCTTTAAGTATCAGGTAAAGATTAAAGACGAAACTTTTGGATATGGACATTTGGCCAACAAGACGGCAGAAGACATCTTCACACAATATATCAGTCGTGGTGCCAATGCAACCAGAGTGGAGGTCGGCGATATCAAGGGATATGTACCTGAGGAGCGTTCGGTGGAGGATATCCTGAAGGATCTGGATACCTACATTGGCATGGACGAGGTAAAGGCCGCCGTGAAGGAAATGGCTTACTCTGTACAGAATGCCATGCAACGTGCAGAACGTGGACTTGGTGAACAGGAGAAAATGTCGATGCACATTATTCTTACAGGTAATCCTGGTACAGGTAAGACTACTATCGCCCGTAAACTTGGTGAGATATTGGCATCTATAGGCTATCTTGATAGCGGTCACGTTGTAGAAGTGGACCGTGCCAAGATGGTGAGTCAGTATCAGGGTGAGACGCCTAAGGTTGTTGATGCATTATGCGACAAGGCTAAGGGTGGAATCCTGTTTGTTGATGAGGCTTATACGTTGGCTCCTGTAAGTGCTTCGGGCGATAGAGACGCTCAGGGGGCACAGGCGCTGGAAAAACTGATGAAGCGTATGGAGGATGATCGCGGACAGTTTATCGTGATTGCTGCTGGCTATCGCACGGAGATGGAAAATCTGTTCCGTGTGAACCCAGGCTTCCGTAGTCGATTCAATTACTTCCTTGACATCAAGGACTACTCGCCTGCAGAGCTCTATCAGATTATGCAGGTATTTGCTAAACAGAAGAAGTATATCTTCTCGTCAGAGGCTGAAGCACTTACACAGAAGATGATTAAGGAGTTGTACGACTCTCGCGATAAAGACTTTGCCAATGGTCGTACAATGCGTACTCTCTTCGACCAGATATGCAAGAAGCAGGCACAGCGCCTGCAGGGTGCAAACATCTCGCTGATGAGCAACGAGGAACTCATGACCATCAAACCAGAGGATGTGCCATACGAGGCTCCACAAAGCGTCAGCGCCGACGATTGTCTGAAGAAACTCGATGGACTTGTTGGACTTTCTGGTGTAAAGAAAGAAATCGTGAATCTCACCGCCTATCTCAATTTGCAGATTGCTCGCGGAGATACCAATACCTTCCAAGGTAAGCATTATGTATTTACAGGTAATCCAGGAACAGGTAAGACTACTGTGGCTCGTATCATGGCCGATATATTCAAGACACTCGGTGTAGTGTCGAGGGGACAGCTTGTTGAAGCCGATCGCTCTAAACTGGTAGCAGGATTTGCTGGTCAAACAGCTATCAAAACTAATCAACTGGTAGATCAGGCTATGGGTGGTATACTGTTTATCGATGAAGCATATACATTGAAGTCGAGTGATAATGATACCTTTGGATCAGAAGCCATTGATACATTGTTGAAGCGTCTGGAAGATGATCGTGGTAAGTTTATTTGTATCGTGGCGGGTTATACCGACCAAATGCACGACTTTATCGATACTAATCCAGGTCTGAAGAGTCGCTTCACACAGACTATCCACTTTGATGACTATACACCAGACGAGCTGACTGAGATATTCCTTCATTTGGCTGCTGGCAAGAACTTCACTGTCGACGAGGATACCAGAGCTGCTATTCATCGTCTGTTCGAACAGCTCTATCTGCGTCGTGACAAGAACTTCGGTAATGCCCGTGAGGCACGTCGCATCTTCAACGAAGCCATTGAGCGTCAGAGTCAGCGTCTTGTCAAGCAGATGTCTGTTCCAGGTTTCAAGGAGAGCGATATGTTCGCTCTTACGAAGGAAGACCTGCCAATGTCTCAGGCAGAGGCTGCACGTCCGCTCGATGTGGTACTCAACGAAATCGAGGAGTTCATTGGTATGCGCAGCGTCAAGGATTCTATTCGCAGGTTGGCTGTTCAAAGTATGTTCATGAAGCAGCGTGCTGCTATGGGTGCAGGTAATGTACAGCAGATGGCGATGAACTTTATCCTGACAGGTAATCCTGGAACAGGTAAGACATCAATAGCCCGTAAGATGGGTGAGATACTTCAGGCAATGGATATCCTGCCAACCTCACATGTGATAGAGGCCAGTCGTGCAACTCTTGTAGGAAAATACATGGGTGAGACACCGAAGATTGTGAACAATATGTGTGACAAGGCTATGGGCGGTATCCTGTTTATCGACGAGGCATACACCCTGAGCGATGGCGGCGATATGTATGGCAAGGAGGCTATCGATACCCTGATGAAACGTATGGAAGACGATCGTGGCAAGTTTGTGGTAATCGCAGCTGGTTACAAGGATAAGATGGATGAATTCCTGATGATGAACGCCGGACTGGCCAGCAGATTCTCCCACAAGTTACATATCGATGACTATGATGCCGACGAGCTGCTTGCTATATACAAGCATATGGCTCAGAAGGAGCAATACAAGCTTACACCGGAGTCAGAGCTTAAGGCCCTCGATAAGATCTATAAGATGGTTCTTATGAAGTCGGATTCTTGGGGTAATGCCCGTGAAATGCGTAACCTGCTCGATTCTACTATCCAGAATTTGTCGGAGCGTGTATCCATGCTGCCGCCTGATCAGGTTACAAAGGAAACATATCAGATTATACTACCAGAAGATATTTAAAGAAAGATGATTATTTGTCCAGCATGTAGGGAAGGAATAGATGACGATTCCCATTTCTGTGACCAATGTGGGCAGGAGCTGTTGTTCTGTAAGCAATGCGGTCATGTAGGGTTAGGAAGACGTTGCACTCGTTGTGGCGGCTTGATGGCCTTGCGTCATGATCGTGTTGTCGTTGAAAAGCAGCCCGAGGCGGTTGTTAGTATGGCTAATATATCGTCTAATGTTTCGTCTAATGTTTCGTCCAGCGTTTCGTCAAACATATCACCCAGCGTATCGTCAAACATATCGGTGACACCAGGATTCTCCATTTCTCAGGTAGGTCCTTCACATGGAGGTATTCCTGTCATGACATTAACTAATGATAGCCTCAATATACGAATTGTTGCCATGAATGGCGCTATCATTGGGCGCCGTAAAGGACCGTATGTCCAGTTCTTTGAGCAGCATTCTTATGTGTCGGGCATTCATGCTCAGCTGAAGTATAAGTCGGGGACTGGTTGGTGCGTCATTGATAAGAATTCATCTAATGGAACAAGGGTTAATCAACAACCCATCCAGCCTGATGTTGAAACGATGTTGAAGAATGGTGATGTGCTGATGATTGCCAATATAAGTCTCCAAGTGATAATAAAATAGTAAGTAATATAGTAAGATGATAACAATACACATGACTGCAGCCAGTAAAGTGGGTTGCGTACGTAGTCAGAACGAAGACATGGTGCTGTTAGGAAATCATTTTGTAAGGAATGATAAATTCGAGACTCGTGTTGATTTGACAAATGGTGATAGGTATATTGTGGCTGTTGCTGATGGTATGGGTGGTCATAATCGTGGTGATGTTGCCAGCAGTGATGCTTTGCACAATCTGCAGTTTTTTTTCCATGATCTGCCTATTGGCCTGAATCCAGAGGCTATCAATCAGATGTTTATTGGATGGTTGGATCACATCAATAATATCGTTGCTTCGAAGGGACGTTCTGACGAACAGTATAAAGGTATGGGTACAACCTTGGTGGGACTGGTGTTCTATGAAGGTGAATTCTATTCGCTGAATTGTGGCGATAGCCGCTTGTACCGTTTTCGGGATGGTGAGCTTACCCAACTTACAACCGACCACTCACTGAGTAATATGTTGGGTTCAAGTCATCATTCTAATGTTATCACGAATTGTATCGGAGGAGGTTGTTCAACTTCTTTCATGGATATTGTGAAGATGACTGCGGATGTAAAGGAAGGGGATTTGTATCTGTTGTGTAGTGACGGATTGACCGATATGTTGCCGGATTCAATCATTACCACGCTCCTTTCTACTGGTTCTGATGCCAACAACCTATGTGATGCTGCTGTTGCTGCAGGAGGCTTGGATAATGTGTCGTGTTGTATTGTGCAATTTTAAAATGTTGAATAGGAAGAAAAAGAAATGCCACTAAGATTACCAGACAGACTGCCCGCCATAGATATTCTTAAGAACGAGAATATCTTTGTTATGGATAACTCGCGGGCCACAACTCAGGATATCCGTCCGCTTAAGATTGTTATATTGAATCTGATGCCTCTGAAGATTACTACGGAGACAGATTTGGTGCGACTGCTGTCGAATACACCTTTGCAGATGGAAATAAACTTTATGAAATTAAAAAGTCATACCCCCAAGAATACGCCGATAGAGCACATGATGATGTTCTATCGTGACTTTGAATCAATGCGTAACGAGAAGTTTGATGGTATGATTATTACAGGTGCGCCAGTAGAGACGATGGACTTTGAAGACGTAACCTATTGGGACGAGATTACCGATATCTTTACATGGGCCAAAACCCACGTCACCAGTACCTTATATATCTGTTGGGCTGCTCAGGCTGGCCTTTATTACCATTATGGTGTGCCCAAGTACCCTTTGGAAAAGAAGATGTTCGGCATATTCCCACAAACACCTGTTGATACAAAACTGCCCATCTTCCGTGGGTTCGACGATGTGTTTATGATGCCTCATAGCCGTCATACCGAGATTCATCGTGAGGACGTATTGGCTAATCCTGAACTTACACTTCTGGCCGAATCGCCTGAGAGTGGTGTCAGCATGGTGATGGCGCGTGGTGGTCGTGAGTTCTATATTACCGGCCACTTGGAATATGCGCCAAACACACTCGACAACGAGTATAAGCGCGACCGTGGTATCCGCGACGATGTGGATATGCCTAAGAATTACTATCGCGATGATAATCCTGACAACGCCCCAGTAGTAACCTGGCGTGCACATGCCAATCTGTTGTATAACAACTGGATAAACTACTATGTTTATCAGGAAACACCGTATAATATCGAAGAAATCAAGTAAGCTAAGTGACAGCATTAGAATTGTTAGCTCCTGCCAAAAATCTGGCATGTGGTATCGCTGCCATCGATCATGGTGCCGATGCGGTTTATATTGGTGCACCTAAATTCGGTGCCCGTGCGGCTGTGGGTAATAGCGTTGATGACATCCGGGAATTATGTGATTATGCGCATCAGTTTGGTGCCAAAATCTATGTAACGCTCAATACCATTGTCTATGATCATGAACTTGATGAGGCACAAAAACTGATTAACCAGTTGGCTGAGATTGGTGTTGATGCCATCTTGGTTCAGGATATGGGCTTGCTGCAGTTTATGCAGGATAAGCCTTTTGAGATTCATGCCTCTACGCAGACCGATAACCGCACAGCCGACAAGGTACGCTGGTTGCAACAAGTAGGGTTCTCGCGTGCTGTCCTTGCGCGTGAGCTTTCCGCAGAAGAGATAGCGGACATCCATCGTGAGGTTCCTGATATGGAACTCGAAGTATTTGTACATGGTGCATTATGTGTCAGCTATTCGGGCATTTGTTATGCTTCGCAGTATTGTTTCCAGCGTAGCGCCAATCGTGGTGAGTGCGCTCAGTTTTGCCGTATGCGTTTCTCGCTCGTCGATGCTGATGGAATAGAGATTGAACATGAGCGTTACCTGCTTTCGCTCAAGGATATGAATCAGAGCGAGAATCTTGATAAACTTATTGAGGCAGGTGCAGTGTCGTTCAAAATCGAAGGACGCCTGAAGGATGTGGCTTATGTGAAGAACGTAACCGCTGCCTATAGCGAACGCCTTAATACCTATATCCGTAAGCATGCCGATCAGTATTGTCGTGCGTCGAAGGGACATTGCGAATATACGTTTACACCTAATCTGAATCGTACGTTTAATCGCGGCTACACCACATACTTTATGAATGGACGACAGCCAGATATAGCCTCGTTTGATACGCCTAAAGCTGTCGGTGAGTTTGTGGGGAAGGTGAAGGAAATCCGTCACGATAGTTTTAATGTAGCAGGAACTGCCAGCTTTGCCAACGGCGATGGCTTATGTTTCTTGAATCAAGACAGACAGTTTGAAGGTTTTCGTGCTAACCGGGTGGTTGGTAATAGAATCTATCCTTTCAAGATGCCTGCAGGATTGCGCCCGGGGATGTCGCTTTATCGTAATAACGACCAGGAGTTTGAACGTATTCTTTCTAAACCCAGTGCTACGCGTAAACTGCCTATCAGCATCACTTTGCGTGCTGTGGATGATGGCTATGAGCTGAGTGCAGATGGGATGACGTTGCGTTTCCCGGCAGAGCATCAGTTGGCACAGAAATCGCCTCGTGAGAATCTGGTTCGTCAGCTTTCTAAGTTAGGTGATACTATCTACGATTGCAAAGAGGTGATAGTGCCTGATGATTTCAATTATTTCATTCCTAACAGTCAATTGGCTGATATGCGTCGACAGTTGATAGAGGCTCTTGTACAGCCACACCGCAAGGTGAAGCGTTCAGTAGTCCGTGTAAATCCTGGTGTGAAAGAATTGAGTTATCTGAATAATATATCCAATCACCAGAGTGCCATGTTCTATGGTACTGATGAATTGTCTGCCTATGAACTGAAAGGTGGCAATGGACCTATTATGCAATGTCGTCATTGTATTCGCTACTCATTGGGTTACTGTGTAAAACGTGGTGGTAAGCGTCCTACATGGCACGAACCTCTTTCTTTGGTATTGGGTGATGGTCGTCGATTCCGTTTGGAATTTGATTGTAAGCATTGCCAGATGAACGTCATTGCTAGTGAATAAAGAATAGTGAATAGTTTGAGAAATTATAATACGATTCTGCGAAGATTGATGAGAGTATTGCTCTTGTCACTATTTGCTGTTAACTATTCATTATTCACAACTTCCTGCTATAATCGTGGACCTATTACGCCCGATGCTTGGGATCTCACAGAAAAACAGCTCGACTCCATATCGTTCTATACCACCCATCATTATACGCAGAACTATAATTTTGTGGTGACGGGTGATTCGCTGGTGGTTGTTGAACAACAGCCAGAGGATATGTCGGTACCAGATGTTGTGAGCATTGAAATTGAGTCAATTGGCGAAGAGATGAAGAAAGACTCAATCACGTTGCGTCGCCATGAGCATCTGGTGGTAGCAGATATCAAGACTGTTCCTTCTGATACCATCGACTCTGTGTGGGTGAAAGTAGCACGTGATCAATTGACCTTCGGATGGGTGCATGAGAACGAGCTGCTTGCCAAGGTTTCGCCTGATGATCCTATCAGTCAGTTTATCGATACTTTCTCTAATATCCACCTCTTGGTGTTTATGGCCTTCTGTGTTCTCACAGGTGCAGCTTATGGCTTGCGTCGCTTAATGAGAAAGGGATGTAAGATTGTACATTTCAATGATATACCGTCATTCTATCCTTCGCTATTGTGTCTGCTAATAGCTTCATCGGCTGTGCTCTATAGTAGTATACAACTTTTTGGACCGGAAACGTGGCGGCACTTCTACTATCATCCATCGCTAAATCCCTTTGCACTACCATTCTGGCTGGGGGTGTTTATCTCGTCGGTCTGGGCGCTGGTTATTGTTTCGATAGCTACAGTGGATGATGTAACGCGAATCCTCTCACTTGGTGAGGCTATCCTCTATTTGGTGGGACTAGCAGCAGTATGTGCTGTACTCTATGTCGTATTCAGCATAACCACCTTGTATTATATAGGTTATCCATTGCTTGTGGCCTATTACTATTTTACAATTAAGTGTTATAAGCATTAGACGATCATCAAGTCACTCATAATCATATCGCTTACAAAGAGTCCCTCTTTTGTGAGCGATAACTTTTTGTCGATGAGCTTGAGCAGTCCTGCATCTAAATGGCGTTGGGCGTTGGTGAGACAAAATTCTCTTTGGCCATCGGATAAGGTGCTGATATCTAAACCGTCGCTTGTTCGTAGTGCTACCGTGATAGTATCGTTATATTGCGTATCTTCATCGAGTGTCTCCATTTCAAATACGCGTTTGCCTTGCTCTATACCTTCGATATACTTATGGATATCAGCCACGTTCCAACTACGTGTCTGGATATCGTACGAATGTGCAGCTGCTCCTATACCGATATAGGGGACACCTTGCCAATAGCTGCTATTGTGACGTGAACGATACCCAGGACGGGCAAAGTTGGAAATCTCGTAATGCTCATAGCCCGCAACTTCCAGTTTCTCTAATAGCATATAATACATCTGTCGTTCAAGTTCCTCGTCAATCTCTGAGACTTTGCCTTGCTCCAGTAGCCGGTAGAGTGGGGTGCCTTCTTCGTACATCAGACAATAGGTAGATATATGCTCAACGCCAAGTTCTAAAGCTTGTTCTATGTCATTTTCCCACTCATTGATGGTTTGATGGGGAAAACCGTACATCAAGTCGATACTGATATTCCGCTCTCCTGCCTGGCGAAGTGTTTCGACGGCTTGTCGAACCTGCGAGGCTGTGTGGCGGCGGCACAGAAATATGAGTCGTTCGTTGTTGAATGTCTGTGCCCCCATACTGATACGGTTGATGGGGAGCTGTTGTAATCCTGTAATTGTCTCTGCTTTTACGTCGTCGGGATTCATCTCGATAGTTACTTCGGCATCAGGTCCCACCTTATTATATATATATATTGTATCAAGAATCTTCTTCAATTGGTCAATTGATAACTGGCTGGGAGTGCCTCCGCCAATATATATCGTACTGATAGGAGTACTCGTTTTTCTCATCTCAATCTCCTTGCATACGGCTTGTGTATATGCTTCGCGGAGATCCAGCCCCGTGGTAGAATAGAAGCCGCAATAGATGCACCGACTGCTACAAAAAGGAATATGAATGTATAATCCTGCCATTTTTGGGTTATTTTGCTTGCAAAAATACTAATTTAGTTTAATATTTGAAAGATTCTTTTGGTGTTTTCTCAAAAAATACCTAATTTAGTGCCCGATTATAAGTATTCACCTAAAAACCAAAAAAGATATGAAGGTATATCAGACTAACGAAATCAAAAACATTGCACTTATTGGCAGTGCGGGTAGCGGCAAGACCACTCTTGCCGAAAGTATGCTTTATGAAGCAGGTATTATCAAACGTCGTGGCTCAGTAGAGCAGAAAAACACTGTTAGCGACTATTTCCCAGTAGAACAGGAATATGGTTACTCAGTGTTCTCGACAGTTTTTCACGTTGAATGGAACAATAAGAAGCTCAACATCATTGACTGTCCAGGTTCTGACGACTTCGTAGGTGGCTCAATCACTGCAATGAACGTCACAGACCAGGCAGTTATTCTTATTAATGGCCAGTATGGTCCAGAGGTAGGAACGATGAATGCTTTCCGCAATACAGAGAAGTTGAAGAAACCCGTTATCTTCCTGGTAAACCAGTTGGATCGCGAGAATTGCGACTTTGATCAGATTCTGAATCAGCTCAAGGATATCTATGGTCCTAACTGTGTCCCAGTTCAGTATCCAATAGCCACAGGCCCTGGTTTCAATGCTGTGATTGATGTGCTTCTGATGAAGAAGTACTCTTGGAAGCCCGAGGGTGGTGCTCCCATCATTGAGGATATTCCAGCTGACCAGTTGGAGAAGGCTAAGGAAATGAAGGCGAAGCTGGTTGAGGCCGCTGCCGCTGGTGACGATACCTTGATGGAGAAATTCTTCGAGAGCGAGGATCTGAGCGAAGACGAGATGCGTGAGGGTATCCGCAAGGGTATGGTTACTCGTAGCATTTATCCAGTGTTCTGTGTTTGTGCAGGTAAGGATATGGGTGTTCGCCGTCTGATGGAGTTCCTGGGTAATGTGGTTCCATTCGTAAGCGACATGCCTGTTATTCAGAATGCTGCCGGTCAGGATGTACCTGCTGATGCAAGTGCGCCTACATCGCTCTATTTCTTCAAGACAGGTGTTGAGCCACATATTGGTGAGGTATCTTACTTTAAGGTTATGAGTGGTGTGGTTAAGAGCGGTGACGATCTTACCAATGCTGATCGTGGTTCTAAGGAGCGTATGGGTACTATCTACGCTTGTGCTGGCGCTAACCGTATTCAGGTTGATCAGCTCGTAGCTGGTGATATTGGCTGTACTGTTAAGTTGAAGGATGTAAAGACTGGAAACACTCTGAATGGCAAGGATGTAGAGAATAAGTTCAACTTCATTAAGTATCCTAACTCTAAGTTCTCTCGTGCCATTAAGGCTGTCAACGAGAGCGAGACAGAGAAGATGATGACCGCTCTTCAGAAGATGCGTCAGGAGGATCCTACATGGGTTGTTGAGCAGTCTAAGGAATTGCGCCAGATTATTGTTCATGGTCAGGGAGAGTTCCACCTGCGTACCTTGAAGTGGCGTATGGAGAACAACGAGAAGATCCAGATTGAATATATCGAGCCAAAGATTCCTTATCGTGAAACCATCACCAAGATGGCCCGTGCAGACTATCGTCATAAGAAACAGTCGGGTGGTGCCGGTCAGTTCGGTGAGGTGCACCTCATCGTCGAGCCTTATACCGAGGGCATGCCCGATCCTACATCGTTCAAGATCAACGGTCAGGAGTTCAAGATGAATATCAAGGGTAAGGAGGAGATCAACCTCGACTGGGGTGGCAAATTGGTCTTCATCAACTCAGTGGTTGGTGGCGCTATCGATATGCGTTTCATGCCAGCCATCCTCAAGGGTGTGATGGAGCGCATGGAGCAGGGTCCGCTCACAGGTTCGTATGCCCGCGACGTGCGTGTCATCGTCTATGATGGTAAGATGCACCCCGTTGACTCTAACGAGCTCTCGTTCATGCTGGCTGCACGTAATGCCTTCTCAGCCGCCTTCAAGGAGGCCGGTCCAAAGGTGCTCGAGCCTATCTATGACCTCGAAGTACTCGTGCCTGGCGACTATATGGGTGATGTGATGAGCGACCTCCAGGGCCGTCGTGCCATCATCATGGGTATGGACTCAGAGGCTGGCTATCAGAAGCTCAGTGCCAAGATTCCTCTCAAGGAGCTGTCAAGCTATTCTATCGCCCTGAGCTCGCTCACTGGTGGTCGTGCTTCGTTCTCTACCAGCTTCTCCAGCTACGAGCTCGTGCCAAACGATATCCAGCAGGCACTCATCAAGCAGCATGAGGAAGAGATGAAGGATGAGGATTAATCTTCACGCCATATTTTAAGTTGGAATCCCCGCTATTTTGATAGTGGGGATTCTTTTATCTTAGTTAAAATGTCGCAACTAAAAAATCGCAAACTTGTTAATTTAGTGAAATACACAACAAATAATTAACACATTTGGACCTCTGTATTAAGAAATCGCTTATCTTTGCAGTTGTTATGAAGAAAAGAACGATTTGGATTATAGCAATTATAATGGGACTCTCATTTGTAGGGCTGCTCTACCTTCAGATTTCGTATATCGAAGAGATGGCGAAAATGAAGAAAGAACAGTTTGATGAGTCGGTTAATCGAAGCCTCTATCAAGCATCGCGAAATCTTGAGATGAATGAGACGTTACGCTATCTTGAGAAGGATGTCAAGGAGACAGAACGTAAGGCTATTCGACAGGATTCTGTGATGGTTGATGGTCTTGATGGAACTATTAAACATGCGCATCAGTTTGCTGTGGCAGCCGATGATGGTACTGTTTATTCCAGTTTTGAGCTGAAGACCTTTGCTATTCGTCCGGCCAATGTGCCTAAGGCCATGATTCTCCGTACTGACAAGAACAGTATCTCCGAAGCCTCTAAGTCATTGCAGGAAATCGTGCGTAATCGCTATGTATATCAGAAGGCGTTGCTCGACGAAGTAGTTTACAATATCCTATATACCGCCAGTGATAAGCCACTGAAAGAGCGAATTAACTTCAAGTTGCTCGATCAGGATATTCGTACTGAATTGCTCAATAACGGTATCAATATACCTTATCATTTTCGTGTTGAGACATCTGACGGACGAGAGGTATATCGCTGTCCAGAATATTCGGCCGAGGGCGAGGAGTATGTTTACAAACAGACTTTATTCCGCAATGACCCATCGTCTAAGATGGGCGTGGTGAAAATCCACTTCCCGGATATGAGCTCTTATATCTTCTCGAGTGTGCGCTTCATGATACCAGCTATGGTATTTACGGTGGTATTGTTGCTCACGTTCCTCTTTACTATTGTGGTAATCTTTCGCCAGAAGCGCCTCACTGAGATTAAGAACGATTTCATTAACAATATGACCCACGAACTGAAGACACCTATTGCGTCTATTTCACTGGCAGCCCAGATGATGAACGACGAGAGCGTGACTAAGTCGGAGCAGATGACCAAACACCTGAGTGGTGTCATCACAGATGAGTCAAAGCGTCTACGTTTCCTTGTAGAGAAAGTGCTCCAGATGTCGATGTTTGATAAGAAGAGTATCGTTTTCAAGAAAAAGGAACTCGATCTGAACGAGATGATAGAGAATATCGCATCCAGTTTCTCGCTGCGTGTAGAGCATACTGGGGGTAAGATCTATACCGAAATTGAGGCTGTTGATTCGGCAATCTATGTGGACGAGGTTCATTTCCAGAATGCGATTACCAATCTGATGGATAATGCAGTGAAGTATCGCAAACCCGAAGAGCCGATAGATATCTATATTAAGACTTGGAACGATAAGGACCGTTTGTGTTTCTCTATTCGCGACACAGGCCTGGGTATTAAAAAGGAGAATGTAAAGAAGATCTTCGACAAGTTCTATCGTGTTCATACGGGAAATGTCCACGATGTCAAGGGCTTTGGCTTAGGTTTGGCTTACGTTAAGAAGATTATCACTCTGCACGAGGGCGAAATCAAATGCGAAAGCGAATTGGGTAAGGGAACCACTTTTACAGTGTCGCTACCCATATTAAAAGAAGATGAACAATAAAATTATTTTTTAACTCATAAAAACAGAATTATGATGAACGACGACAAACTGAAAATCTTGCTTTGCGAGGACGATGAGAACCTCGGAATGCTGCTTCGTGAGTATTTGCAGGCCAAGGGCTTTGTTGCAGAACTTTGTGCTGATGGTGAAGCTGGTTTCAAGGCTTTCCTCAAGACAAAATTCGACATCTGTGTGCTCGATGTGATGATGCCTAAGAAGGATGGATTCACACTTGCTCAGGAGATTCGTGCCGCTAATACCGATGTGCCCATTATCTTCCTGACTGCTAAAACACTCAAAGAGGATATTCTTGAGGGCTTCAAACTGGGTGCCGATGATTATATCACCAAACCCTTCTCTATGGAGGAGCTCGTATTCCGTATTGAGGCTATTCTGCGCCGTACTAAGGGTAAGAAGAGTCGTGAGTCTACGGTATATCGTCTGGGGCAGTTTACATTCGATACGCAGAAGCAGTTGCTCCAGATTGGTGAGAAACAGACTAAGCTTACTACCAAGGAAAATGAATTACTGGCTCTGCTCTGTAGTCATTCAAATGAGATTCTGCAGCGCGACTTTGCTTTGAAGACCATTTGGATCGACGACAACTACTTTAATGCACGCTCAATGGATGTTTATATCACCAAGTTGCGTAAGCATCTCAAGGACGATCCTCAGATTGAGATTATTAACATTCACGGTAAGGGTTACAAGCTGATTACCCCTGAGGTAGAAGACGAGTAAATCATAGCTGTGAAGAAAAGTCTGATTAATACATATTTGGGAGTAGCACTGGTTTTAACTGGTGCTCTCCTTTTGATTGTCAGTTTCCTGATAGGTTTTACACGCTATAATCTGGTGTTACTTACTGGACTGATAATCATTATTTTAGGAGCGGTTTTTCATGTTAGACAGCAGAAAAAAGGCGAAAAGTATTAAATATTCTTAAATAACTGACAGCTGTCAATTCCGAATTGTCAATTCTCAATTAATATTTGTACCTTTGCACCCGCTTTAAGCAAAATATTAATTAATAATTTATTTTTTAACGTAGTATGAATCAATACGAAACCGTTTTCATTTTAACTCCCGTTTTGTCTGATGAACAGATGAAGGAAACGGCCGCAAAATTCAAGAAGGTCCTGACCGATAAGGGTGCAGAGATCATCAACGAAGAGGCCTGGGGATTGAAGAAGATGGCTTATGCTATTCAGAAGAAGTCTACAGGTTTCTACTGCCTGGTAGAGTTCAAGGCTGAGCCAGAAGTGATTAAGACATTGGAGACTGCTTTCCGTCGTGACGAGAAGGTTATTCGTTTCCAGACAGTTAAACTTGACAAGTATGCAGTTGAGTACGCCGAGAAGCGTCGTGCAAAGCTTGGTAAAAAAGAGGAGGCTTAAACTATGGCAGAACAGAGTGAAATCCGTTATTTGACTGCTCCTTCTATCGATACAAAGAAGAAGAAGTATTGCCGTTTCAAGAAGAGCGGTATCAAGTACATCGACTACAAGGATCCCGAGTTCCTGAAGAAGTTCCTCAACGAGCAGGGTAAGATTCTTCCCCGCCGCATCACTGGAACATCTCTGAAGTATCAGCGTCGTGTGGCTCAGGCCGTTAAGCGTGCCCGCCAGATCGCACTGCTGCCTTACGTAACCGATTTGATGAAATAATTAAAGAGGAGGACGCAAGATTATGGAAATTATACTGAAAGAAGATATTATCGGTCTGGGATTCAAGAACGATATCGTGAATGTAAAGTCAGGCTATGGCCGTAACTACCTCATCCCTCAGGGTAAGGGTGTTATCGCTAGTCCTTCAGCTAAGAAGATTCTCGCAGAGAACCTGAAGCAGCAGGCTCACAAGCTGGCTGCCCAGAAGGCCGCTGCTGAGGAGAAGGCTGCTCAGTTGAATGGTGTTGCCCTCGAGATTGCTGCTAAGGTTAGTGTTACAGGTCAGCTCTATGGTTCTGTAGGTGCTGCTCAGGTAGCTGAGGAGCTCGCTAAGCTCGGTAAGGAGGTTGATCGTAAGATCATCACCATGAAGGACGCCAAGAAGATTGGTGACTATGTAGCTCTGGTACACTTCCACAAGGAGGTAATCGTTGAGCTCCCTGTAAAGGTAGTTGCTGAGAACGCTGCTGAGTTGCAGGCTGCTGCTGATGCAGAGGCTGCTATCAAGGCTGCTGCTGACGCCAAGAAGGCTGCTGCTGATCAGGCTGAGGCTGTTGAGGCTGAGGTTGAGGCAGAGGAGGAAACCCCTGCTGAGGCATAATCAACAATGCAAGCATTTAAATCATAACAATTAATAACTGCTGTAAGGCATCATTATTTATTATGACATCAGTGTCCCGAGGATTTATTTCCTCGGGATTTTTTTGTATTCTCATTCCCAAACCTGCCAGGCATCTATCTCTTTCAGCAGTCTGTTTAGAGAGCGCTCGCAATCTTCAGGATACGTAAGGGTTTGTACAAACCAGAGTTTACGGTGGCGCACAAACTTAGCATAAAAGCGCCGCCCGGTAATCTGGCCTGTATCGTTATGCAACGAGCCGGAAAGAATAAAGAAGTTCTTGCCTTTATGTTGGTGGGTGGCATAGAGTTCGGCGGCGTATTTGCTGGTTGCTTGATCAATGCTGAGCGAATCGGTATTAGGTTGAACGAAGGCCGACTGCACAATCTCAATGCTGTCCTGCCAGAAGCTGAACCTACAGCTGCCTTTCTCCATCAGTGAATCGTCGGTTGGTTCGAAAAACATCGGATACTTGATGGTATAATCGTAATCATCATCATGATATACCACCATCCGGGTCAGTGTCATCGCTCGTTCCAGCTTTTCGGCCAATGGTTGGTCATCGCAGCCGCTACAGTTCGACATGTATACCATCAACGCCACAAACGCTCCAAATGATAAGAACAGGAACTTCTTCATAATCAGTTAGTTACTTTTGCTAATGCCACCAACTACGTCGCTGTTTTCGATGGAATGCTCGGTCTTCTTAACACATGATTTGAGCGAACCGAAACGCCAAGAGGCTGAGATAGAGAACGAACGATTTCGATTCCACGAACGTTCGATGCCTGTGAAGTCGCCATTTACAGTTTCGGCCTCCATATACCAATACTTATTGAATGGTGCATTAGCAGTGAAGCGAACGGTAAGGCGATCGCCCTTGAGGAATGAGCGCTGTAGCGAGGCATAATAGTCGAAATAGCTGTGCTCTACGCTATAGACACTGGATGGGCTATGCCCTAATTTGCCATAGGCGCTTAAACTGAGGCGCAGTTTGAGGGGGAGGCGCTGCTGCAAACTGAGGCTATAGTTATCGCTCCAACCGTGATTCCGATAGCCTGGATTCGGATTCTCGTAATGTTCGTAGCGCGCGTTATTGTTGAATACAAATGTGGTGGCATCAAAGGGTTTCCACTGCACATATTGTTCAACCGAAAAACGTCGATAAGTCAGGATATTGTTGTAAGTAGAATAGCGAATATCATCCTTAACCGTAACTATCTGGCTGATGCCGCTGCTATAGGCGTTATAACCGGGAGCCAACTGCAACGTTAGGTTAGGCATGATATAAGTATAGATAAAACTGATGCGCTGCGTGTGCGAGCTGGAGAGTTGTGGATTGCCCTGACTGATGAATGCAGGTGACACATTTACAGCTGGATTCAGATAAGAGATGCCAGGACGATTGATACTGGTGGTATAATTGAGTTTAATCGACTGTGCATCAGTGAGTTGGTATTTAAGTGTGGCCTGTGGAACCCAGTCGCCCAGATGTTTATCGAACGTTGTGCCTTTACCGTCAGGATAGCTGCCGCGCAAGTAGCTGTACTCATAGCGCAAGCCTGCACGGGCTGAGAATTTGGCGGTGCGGAAGATATAGTCGGCATAGCCCGCAAGCACGCGCGTGGTGTGCTGAAAATCATCAGAGGTGTCGGCATCAATACCATAAAGGTTTTGTGCGCTATGGCTATTGTTATGGCGATCGATATACTTTGCGCCAACCTCAAGCTGATGGCCACAACCCAATGGGCGCAACCAGTCAATCTGAAAAGTGTGCTCAGTGAAACGTTCGTGCATGTTAGAGAGACTGCCTGTATAGGGGAACGATACATTGTTGAGCTCGGTATAGCTGTTCTCCTGATCGGTATGCTGCCGGGTAAGGGCGAGCATATACGACAGCGTCAGTCGCTCGCCATCCAGGTGAGTCTTGTGCTGATAGTCGAATCGGCCGTTCCACGAGTGGTGGTTGTAGCCTGGCATCCAGTAGCTGGTGCGATAGCTATAGAGTGACTGCCCAGCAGGATTGAGCAGTTTGTTGTAGCCACCGCCCTGAACATTGAGCGTATAGAAGTAGCCGCCAAACGAGGCTGAGAGCAGATTGAGCGAATCGATATCGTAGCTGGCATCAATATCTGCAAAGTGGATATGGCCAGGATTAGAACCCTCACCGCCAGAAAGCAAGGTGTTGCCTGTATCGAGATAGGTGCGAGAAATCTCTACACGATTGTAGCTGTTGCGTTTGGTCTGGCTGTTATAGCCATAGTTGCCAGAGAGCATCAGTTTGCCAAGCTGACCTGTGAGCGATGAATAGAAACTGGTATGACCAAGTGTGTTAAGCGAGCTTGACACTACACCCGTTACGCCCTGCATCTTGGTATTTGTAAGTGTTACGATATTCAAAACCGCATCTACACCCTCGGCATCTTCGCGAGCACCGGGATCGGTAATCACCTCAATACGTTTAACCATCGAGGCGGGCATCGACTTAAACACCTCTTTGGTATTCTTGGTAAGACTGGGATCCAGATGCCCGTTCTTATACACCTTGAAATTGCTATTACCCTTAACCTGGATATTATCCTGACCATCTACGGTTACCATGGGCACCTTTCGCAGCATGTCCATCACGGTTTGCGTTTTGGCTTCCTCGTCGTGCTGCACGTCGTAAGCCACGCGGTCGATATCCTGTTTAATCAATTGGCGCTGGGCTTTTACTACTACGCCATCCAACTCCTTATTCCAGGTAATGGAATCGTTATTATTCACTGCTGTGGTGTCGGGGACCTGTTGGGCCATCATGGCCAAAGGGCACACCAACAGCAGGAATGTAATCAGTAAGTTTACATTCTTCATTTTGGTTCTATAAAATTTGGTCATTAAAAATCTCTTCATACCTACATGCTTTTGTTATGCAGCTGCAAAGGTATGAAGAGTATATAAAGAGAGAGAATTATTTGGCTGACATTTGTCTGACAATTCGCTGACAACGATCTAACTGTCTAATTTTTAGCGGGTTATTTGCCAAGTCGCTCGATGCACATATCGAACAGATTCTGGATAAATTCATCCTGTGTGGCCTTCTTAAGCTTCGCTATTTCCTTGGCAGCCAACTTCTTTTCGTCAGGCTCAAGTCCATTTGCGTTCTTGCAGAGATTGTAGATCGAGGTGGCGTGATGGGTAGCAGTATTGCCATTGGGATTCTTCAGGAAGAACTTCTTATAAGAGTTGAACTCGCTGAGCCAGATGTGAGATGCTTTGACACCAGCCGGCATGATAGAATCGTAATTCAAACTGGCATCGAAGTTATAACCTATGTTATCCTTAATCATTTCGGCCAGATTACCCGCATTGCTAAAAATCGAATCCAGACTGTTCAGGTCAAAGTCCTTACTGTTTACCGAGATATGCTTGATTTTAGACTTGCGTTGCTCGTTCTTTGTACCATAGGTAATAGCCAGACGGACCTCGGTCTTACCGTCGTTCTCGGCCCATTCCATCGCATAGGCATAACGATACTCCTTGTCGGTACGCTCCTTATCAAGGAAGCAGGCATAGATATACTTTGAGTTAGGCATGTTTCCGATAGCTACCGACTGCGATATGCCGTCGCCCACTCTAAGCGCCACATGGCTCAACCCCATCTTGGTTGACATCTGATCGAAAAAGCCGCGATGCGATTCGTTGTTAGTACGATTCACTGTGCGCAGAGAATAAGCAGCACTCTTATCTTGCTCGAAAGCTTGCTGAATAGTCTTGATATGCTTAAGTGCAGAGGCGTTAGTGATCACAAAATCATAGACATCGGCCTGAGCGCTCTTCAGTCCCGTTTCGGGATCGTTCTCCAAGATATGCTCGGTCTTGGTTTCTACAATCTTATCCTTCAACAGGGCATCAAATGCTTTCTGAATGTTCTGCTGCGCCATCAAAGTTGCGGGCAGTGCCATCAGTATGGCTGACAGCATTAAGTTTTTACTCTTCATATGCAATAAAATTTGTTTGTTCGTTAATATATGTAATGGTACCATCTTCTTGCATCACGGGAATGTAGCCGTAAGCGGCCATCTTAGCCTCGATCATCTCGTCTTCGGCCTGTGCCTGGGCTTCAACCTGCGCCAGCAGGGCGTATGCCTTATCAATATCGTGGATAGTGGGTTCTATCTTGCGCTTGCTGCGCTTCTTGGCAGGGGTAGGCTGGGTAGCCGCTTTGGGTGCCAACAGCGTATCGGTATGAACCGTTTCGGTCTGAGGTTGCACCATCTCCGACTGTACCGTTATGGTATCAGCTTGAGTGGTGAGCGGTGCTGCGGTCACAAATGCCGATTGATGAGTGGGAACGGCCAGATAAACCACACCGGCAATAACGGCTGCAGCAGCCAGGCTCCAAACTATCCAACGGCGACGGCTTATGGGCTTATGCTCTGCGCCGGGCTGATTGATAGCAGGCTGCTCATTGGAGGGCTGCATGGCCTCGATCTCCAGGAACAGTTGCTGGTAGCAGGTCCACTCCTCGGGGATGTTATCGCCCTTGAAGTAGCTGCTCAGGATATCCTCCTCGTTGAGCGTAGAAGTGCCGTCCATATATCTGGTAAGCAACTCCTGAATGTATTCCTTGGTGTACTGTGTCATAACTCGTTTCGCTGTTTGATTTCTTGTAATAATGTTCGTCGGGCTCTGGCCAGCAGGGTACTTATCGATGTGGGCTCGATGCCTAACAGTTGGGCTATCTCTTCGTGACTGCGCCGCTCTACTTGTCGCATGTAAAGTAAGGTGCGCTGCGTGGTGGGCAGCTGGGCCAGTCGGGATTGCAGCCATTGTTCGTTTTCCTTGCTCTCCAACTCTTCGTGTGGACTGGATGTTAGCTCCACCACGGTGGCTTCGTTGAGCGTTTCGGTAGGTTTTCTCCTTTGGTGGTTTCGCAGCAGATGTTTCGACATCAGCGACACAATGGCCTCTACCGATTGGTATTGCTCCAGCTCATGGTGCATCTGCCACAGACGAAGCATCACATCCTGTGCAATGTCCTCGGCCTCTTCCTTTCCCGCACCATAGTGGAGACTCACGCTGATGGCTTTTTCGCGCCACGTGCGGGCTATCTGTTCGAATGCGCTTTTTTCCATTTACTTTTGCTTTACATTTATCAGACACATAAACGGCCCGAAACCAAACAAGTATTAACTGTAATTAACAAAAAAATATCTCCCCATACATGGTATGAAGAGATAAGGTCTTTGTGTGCTAACTATTTTATTTTCAGTTCGTAAGCTTTACCGCGGTCGGCCTCGATCTTTAAGTCGGAATGGGCCTCGATGATGGGCTTTAGTCGACGGATTAGCGTATAAAGCGTTTCGCTGGCATCATCTTTCTTAGGCCAGAGGGTGTTGCAGATTTCGGTTTTCGACAGGGTGTGATTGGGTGAACGGAAAAACATCTCCATCAGCTGGTGCTGCATAGGCGTGAGTTTTATCGCGCAGCCTTTGGCATCGATGATATTGCCATCCTGCAAAGCCAGTCCGCCATATAGTCCGGCGATAGCGGGCCGACGATGATACAGACAGAACATACCCCACAGTAGCACTGCAGTCCAAAGTACCATTGCCGGACGCTGATCAGACAATCCGAGAATGGTAGCGCAGGAAACCTGTGGATGCAGCGCGAATCCCTGATGGGTGTCGATGGCAAGCATAGCCTGCCCACGTAGCGCCTCCATCTGCAGATGACTATTGAATACGGTGATGGTATCGCTGTTGATAACGTCGCTCTTCTGTTCGGCCATAGTCTTGGCCAGAGCTTGGTTCATATCCTGGGTTACAAGCCACTCAGTGGCCCTATAGCTGGAGAAACTAACGGCGCTCGAAGCCGCAATCAGTGCAAACAGCACCAGTACCATATATTTCTGTTTCATACTCTATACCTTTACCGTTTCACTTTTATCTGTTCTACTTTGTAGCCCTCGTTGCGCAGTAGTTGGAGCACGCCTGATGGACCAACCAGATGGCCTGCGCCGAATACGAACATGGTTGGCGCTTCGGTGATGGCAGTCTTTATTTTGGGCAACCATCGCTCGTTGCGGGCCTTAAATAGTTCGGGTTGCTTGTTAACCTGCGAGATCCAGTATTCTGACTGGGCAAAGCTGTTGTAATCACCCTGTTTCCAATAGGTTCCTGTCGTGGCTACCGAGTTCATTTCGTCGGCTATCATCTGTTTGCGATGATCCATGTCGCTCAGGAATGCCACCAGTGAGTCAACCTGTACGTCGATCTTGGCATTCAGCGAGTCGCGCATCTTTTTCAGCTTATCCTCAGGCTGGATCTCGTCGAGCTGCCCGAAGCTTAATCCGCGCTGCTTGGCGCGATTGATGCAAAACATGTCAATCGGTGTGCCGATCATGCCTAACTCGGGGTGTTTCTGCATCTCTTGACTTGTAAATATCAGGTTGAATGTGGTAATCAGCACGTTAGGTTGATAGTTCCATACGGCTTTCATGACCGAGTCGGTAAAGTTGACATTGAAAACCTCCTTGAAACGGTAGTTCAGCATGTCCATCTGTTCCATGTTAAGCACGTCGAAGATAGTCTTACCATCGGGCAGACTGATAGCTTGCTGTCCTGCAGTCTGAGCTTCGGCTATTTTCTGCTGATTACTGATGTCGAACTCGGCATACAGTTGTTGGCATTTGGCTTCCGCTTCGAGGTATTCTGGGATACTGTCGAGCAGTGCTCCAGGCAGTGTGTGTACTGACCCCAGGATGTATGAGGGGGCCTTGATTTTCTTGCCGCTGATACGGAACAGAAACTGGGCATTGGCACTAACGGCTGCCAACGCAATGGTAAGAGAGAGGATGAATCTTTTCGTCATTGTAGTAATGCTATTATTCAGTATTTTAAGTTTGACAATGCAAATGTAGGATAAATAATTCAATCATGCAAGAAAAAAGCCTATCTTAACCTAATTATAACATTTGCAATAGGAGTAGGTATTATCTACAGTATTGACAAAAATGAATCATGGACCGCATCACTGCGATCCATGACTGCTCCCGGGAAATTATGTATCAAAATTAATCATAAATGATTCTAATTATCGATTATATCTTAATGAGTTGATTCTATTGGAGTATGTTTTGTTTGATAATCCTGATTTTTTTCTGCGAATATACGAAATAATACTATAGGTTGCAAGTTTTATGTGTATTTTTTAAGTTTTTTAAACGCTTTACAAGCTGCAAGAGGGTGGAGTAATATGGTGTAAAATATAAAAAAATAAGACCGCAGAACTCTCGTTCTACGGCCTTTTCTCTCAATCGTTCGTAATTGAATTACTGAGCAACTGAATCAGTAGCTACAGTGTCAACAGCCAGGCTGTCGGCTACGCTATCAGCAACCTCTGCGATAGAGTCAGTGTCCTGTACAGGAGCCTGAGCCTTGTTACCACATGATGCGAAAGAGATAGCAACTACTGCTACGAACATGAATACTAATTTTTTCATTTTTCTAAGCTTTTTAAATCTGTAAAACAATCATTTGTTTATTAAAACGCTGCAAAGTTAAGCATAATTTTAATACGACGTATCATTTTTTTCGTTTTTTTTTAGGGTGTTTTTGTAACTTTTTTGCAAATGCCTGATAATCAACAACTTGTGAAATGTTAAATTTGGTGTATTTTTGGCACGTATCTTAAAAAAGGCTCAAAATGCATGTTTTTTGCAAAAAATGTCGTATCTTTGTGCCCGCAAACAATACACCTATTTTATATATGATAGATACCTCCGCTTTTCAGGGCAAAAAGGCTGCCTATTTTACACTTGGATGTAAGTTGAACTTCTCTGAAACATCAACCTTTGGTAAGATGCTTCAGGACTTAGGCGTAACTACTGCTCAAAAGGGTGAACATGCAGATATTTGCCTGATTAACACTTGTTCGGTGACCGAAGTGGCTGATAAGAAATGCCGCCAGGCCATTCATCGCTTGGTGCGCGAGAATCCCGGAGCTTTTGTTGTGGTCACTGGTTGTTATGCGCAGCTGGAGGCCGACGAGGTGGCCAGGATTGAAGGTGTAAGTCTGGTATTGGGCTCGAACGAAAAGGCTAATCTGATACAATTCCTGTCGGATGCATGGAGCTCTGGAGAGGTTAAGTATTTCCGTCAGAAGACCAAGGATATTACCAGTTTTGCACCAAGTTGCTCAAGGGGTAATCGCACACGCTACTTCCTGAAGGTACAGGATGGCTGTGATTATTTCTGCACTTACTGCACGATTCCATATGCTCGTGGCTTTTCGCGTAATCCCACGATTGCTTCGTTGGTAGCTCAGGCTGAAGAGGCGGCTGCCGAGGGCGGAAAGGAGATTGTGTTGACGGGTGTGAACATTGGCGACTTTGGCAAGACCACTGGTGAGAAGTTTATCGACCTGGTTAAGGCGCTCGATGGGGTTGAGGGTATTCAGCGTTACCGTATCAGCTCGCTCGAACCCGATTTGATTTCGGATGAGCTCATCGAGTACTGCGCCCAGAGCCGTGCCTTTATGCCGCATTTCCATATTCCCTTGCAGAGTGGTAGCAACACGGTGCTCAAGCTCATGCACCGTCATTATGACCGTGAGCTCTTTGCCGAAAAGATTCATCGTATCAAGGAACTGATGCCCGATGCCTTTATTGGTGTCGACGTGATGGTGGGTTGTCGTGGTGAGACGTCGGAGTGTTTCGAGGAGACTTACGAGTTCCTGGATAGTCTTGACGTAACCCAGTTGCATGTGTTCCCGTATTCTGAGCGTCCTGGCACATCGGCCTTGAGTATTCCATACGTGGTGAGCGAGAAAGATAAAAAGTTGCGTGTGAAGCGTCTGCTGGAGTTGAGCGATCAGAAAACCATTGGTTTCTATGAGCGTTATATCGGTCAGGAGGCCGAAGTGCTGTTCGAGAAGGCTACACGCGGTAGGGCTATGCATGGTTTTACAAAGAACTATATCCGTGTGGAGCTATCGGCTAAGGATGCCAATCCAGATTTCGATAACCAGTTGATAAAGGTAAGGCTTGGTGAGCTTACTCACGACAAGGAGTCGTTGAAATGCATTCTTTTATAATATAATGTACGCGCGCGAAGGATGGACAAGGTTGCAATCGTCATACTGAACTGGAACGGACGCAGGATGCTGGAGCAGTATCTGCCCTCAGTTCTTCAATACTCTAAGGAAGAGGCAACAATCTATGTGGCAGATAATGCTTCGACTGATGATTCTCTGGCTTTTTTACGTGCCAGTTATCCGGAAGTCAGGCTGATTGTGCTTGATCAGAACTGGGGATTTGCCGAGGGGTATAATAAGGCGCTCAGGCAGATTGAAGCCGAATACTATCTGCTGCTGAATTCTGATATCGAAGTGACGCATCACTGGCTTACGCCGATGATAGAGTATCTCGACGCCCATTCCGACACAGCTGCTTGTCAGCCTAAGTTGTTGTCCATTTTCGACAAAGACCGTTTTGAGTATGCAGGAGCGAGTGGGGGATATCTGGACCGATTCGGCTATCCTTTCTGTCGTGGACGTATTTTTGAAACAGTAGAACCAGATAATGGCCAGTACGACAATGTTGCCGATATCCTGTGGGCCACAGGAGCGGCATTGATGATACGCGCCAAGGATTATTGGGCGGTGAACGGGTTGGATGGCCGTTTCTTTGCGCACAATGAGGAGATCGACTTGTGTTGGCGACTGCGAATAGGTGGGCGCCGTATTGTTTGCATCCCCGATAGTTATGTTTATCATGTGGGAGGCGGCACGCTGCCGAAGAGTAACCCCATGAAGACTTATCTGAATTTCCGCAATAATCTGACGATGCTCTATAAGTGTTTGCCGGATAGCGAACTGGCCACCGTGATGCGTTGGCGCTGGTTCCTGGATTATCTGGCTGCTTGGGAGACATTGATCCTCAATCGTAACTGGGGCGACTTCAAGGCCATCTATCGCGCACGCAGGGCGTTTAAGAAATGGAAGAAGGATTTCGAAGCCGATCGCCAGCAGATACAGTCGCAGCGTCAGGTTGAAAAAATACCAGAGCAGAAGGATTTCTCTTTGCTCTGGCAGTATTATGCTAAAGGTCGCAAGCTGTTCAGTGCTTTGCCCCTTTAGTTATGGCTTGGTAATCACCACCTTTACAGGCTGCTCCACCTCCTTGCGCCATAGCTTCAGGAAGCTGAACCAATCCTTGCTGTTATGATAGCCAAATACCTCGTTATCAGAGGTATATGCTATCTTGTACTTCAGTGTGTTCTGGTTGGCTTTTACCACAAATGCATAGTTGTCCTTATTGGCTTTCTCCTCGCTGACTATATGCTGCTTGGGGATGAGAATGCCTAATCCCACCGTCTCACGTTTGGTGTTGATGGTGTCGCCTGTGGGGAAGTCGCTGCCCCAGCAACCACGCAGTCCCTTATGATCCGAGAACTCTTCCGAGCCTTTCACATTGATGATGCCTGTCGAGAACAGATAGTTGCGCATATCAATGTTTTTCTTGGTGAAATACACCTCTACATCCGTGTCACGATGACCAGCATACTGGATATAACGGATGGTCATATTGATGGGCGCCTTTCCGGCTGCCGCTTGCCAGCCTTTGTCCACAAGCTCTACGATGGTGCGCAGCGGACCATATGAGATGATACGCTGCGTGCGACTGCTCACAGGATCAATCATCGTGGGTTGCTGGCCATCCCAACCACGAAAGGCACCAAGTCCGAAAGTGTTGCCTACCCATAGCACATCGTCGCCATAGCCTTCGGCTTTCTGTTCTGGTGAGGTGTAGAACTGGGTGGCCTCTAGTTCGAGTCGCTTGTTGAACTTGCCATACAGATCGAGTGTCTGGCGCTTGTCAAAGTAGATGCGGATACCATTCAGCTCGCTCTCGAAATCCACGCCGTGGTGGTGCTGTATGTTATAGGAATTAGCACAGTCGCCACGGGCTGTAATGGCTTCGATGTAGTTGTTATGCTTGTTCTTCTGCTTCACCTTGTCATTGCGGATCAGCATCTCGGCAAACACACGGGCAGGATACTGTTTGGGCGCTTCCTGCACGTCGGTGTAGAGCCTTACTTCATAATTCTTCTTCTCTTTGCCTTTCAGATTGGCTAAGAAACAGAGCTCGTCGAATACGTCGTCCTGATCGAGATCGTCGAGCTGACAGGGTATTTCCTGGCCTTCATGGGTAACGATGGCTTTTCGTATTTCACCATAATCGCTGAGCGCTATGACCACGGGTTGGTCTGTGCGATCAGTCGCTGATGGATTGGCTACACTGACGGAAATTCGCTGTTGAGCCCATGTGGCGGATACAGGTATGGCAACAAATGCCAATAGGAATAGTTTTTTAATCATGTTTTTATTTGTCTTAGCAGACAACAAAAGTACTTAAAAACATTCAAATAACTCACAATTTTTACACAAATAAACAGAAATGTGCATGTTTTTATACTTTTATTTAATATTTTTAGGTTAAAATTTGGTTTTTAAAATATTTTTTAGTATATTTGCATCGATTTTTTTAACAAAGATATAGCATTTTCGTTCCAGCCCGTGCATAAGATATATTATTTTTTGTTAGTGGTGATGTTTGGATGCATCAGTTGTGAATGGCAATTCCTGTCGGAAGAAGACAGGGAAGTGGCCGTTGACCGCTATGATCGTATCCAGAGTCTCTACCTTACCACGGGCGATTTCTCGGCACTCCAGCAGATGAATACGGTTTATCCGATGCAGACCCGCACGCTGATAGAGGATGTACTGCACATCGGAAAGGTTGACGATCAGCAGATCAACACCAAATTCCTGCGTTTCTTCCAGGATTCCACCTTGCAGGCGCTGATAACCGAGGCCGAACAGCAGTATGCTAATATGGATGATATCAACAGGGATCTGACGAAATCCTTCAAATATCTGCGCGAGAGTATTCCCGGCATCGAGATTCCTGAGGTGTATGCCCAGATAGGCTCGCTGGATCAGAGCGTGATTGTGGGTAACAATTCGATAGGCATCTGTCTGGATAAGTACCTGGGGAGCGACTGTCCGCTTTATCAGAATCCTCTGTATGGCTATTCCAAGGGCCAGCTGCAGGTGATGAATCGCCATAATATCGTGCCTGATTGTGTGGGGTTCTATCTGTTGAGTCTGTATCCTATGCCGCAGGATAGGGCGCTTAGTCAGCAGGAGCGCGACACGCATATCGGCAAAATCCTCTGGGTGGTGAACCAGGCGCTTGGCAAGCAGCTGTATAATAGCATCTATACCCGAATGGTGGAGCGCTATATGAAGCGTCACAAGAATCTGACCATTGATCAGATGCTACGCAATAATAACTATACTGATTTCAGAAAGAACTGACCCTGATGGATGTCGTGGTCGCGTAGGTAGTTTGCCAAAAGATTGGTGAACTCATAGTTCTTGAGCCCCCAGTGCGGCGCTATCAGCAGGTCCTTGGGCGATTGCGACACGAATCGCTCCAGGATGAGGGTAGGGCGGAGCCTCTGGATATATGCCGCTATTAATCGGATATACTCATCTACACTATAGATATGGAATGGATGGGCTTCGTATGCCGTAGCCAGTCGGGTGTTACGGATAATCTGCATCTGATGAATCTTTAGGATGTCAATCGGCAACTCAGAGATGATGGTCGCTTGTCGCATGCTCTCTTGGGCATCCTCGCCAGGCAGTCCTAAGATGATATGTGCGCCAGTGAGCAGTCCTCGCTGATGGGTGCGCTCAATGGCTTGCTGCGATTGCTCGAAGGTGTGCCCGCGATTTATGCGTAGCAGGGTGTCGTTGTTGGCGCTCTCCACGCCGTATTCCACTAATACAAACGTGCGCTTGTTCAGCTCAGCCAGATAATCGAGCAGCTCGTCGGATACACAGTCGGGACGTGTGCCGATGACAATGCCCACGATATCCTCTACCTGCAGCGCCTCTTCGTAGAGGGCTTTCAGGTGCGCGAGTGGGGCATAGGTATTCGTGAAAGCCTGGAAGTAGGCCAGATATTTCATTTCCGGATACTTATGGGCAAAGAAGCGCTTGCCCTCTTCCAGCTGTTCTCTCACCGGGAGCCGGCGCTGACAGTACGATGGGTTGAAGGTACGGTTATCGCAGTAGATGCAGCCACCGGTAGATAGCCTGCCATCTCGGTTAGGACAGGTGAAGCCGGCATCGATCGAAATCTTCTGCACACGATAGGGGAACTGGCGCCGTATCCACGTGCCATAGTCGTTATAATAGGGTGTATTCACTTTATTTAAATCCATCAGTGTGCAAAGTTAACGAAAAAAACGCTATCTTTGCAAACTGAAACAGTAAAACTTAGTAAAAGATGAAGAAATTAAGATTATTCTCGCTTGGCATATCGCTGGCGCTGGCTGTGAGCGCTTCGGCAGGCAAGCAGATTGCCCTCACCGACATTACCAAAGGCGAGTTCCGCAGTAAGTCCATCAGCGCCGTTTACCCCTTGGCCGATGGCGAGACTTACGCGCAGATTAGCAGCGATGGTAAGCAGATTGTTACTTACTCGTTTAAAACCGGCAAGCAAGTAGGCGTGCTGTTCGATGCCGCCACAGCCCGTGGCGCTAAGATCGACGATGTGGATGGCTATATCATGAGTCCCGATGGCACCCGTCTGCTCATCCAGACCAAGACCAAGTACATCTATCGTCGTTCGTTCACCGCCACCTATTATATCTATAGCATCCGCAACAATAAGCTGGAGCCCCTGTCGGATGGTGGTCCTCAGCAAACGCCTGTGTTCTCGCCCGATGGCAACCAGATTGCCTTCGTTCGCGAAAACAATATCTACCTGGTGAAGCTACTCTACGACAATGCCGAGAGTCAGGTCACCAAGGACGGCAAGCGCAACGAGGTGATCAATGGTATCCCCGACTGGGTCTATGAGGAGGAGTTCTCTACCAACTCGTCGATGGTTTTCTCGGCCGATTCTAAGCAGATTCTGTGGATACGCTACGATGAGAGCGCTGTGAAGCAGTACTCCATGCAGCTCTTCAAGGGCCTGCGCCCCGAGCGCAAGGAGTTTGCCGAGTATCCTGGCGACTATACATATAAGTACCCCGTTCCTGGCCAAGTCAACTCGAAGGTCAGCGTGTGGAGCTACGATATCAAGAGTCATCAGACCCGTAAAATCAATCTCCCTCTCGATGCCGAGGATTATATCCCCCGCATCAAAGCTACCAGCGATCCTACCAAGGTGGCCATCATGACCATGAATCGCCATCAGGACGTGCTGCGTATCTATATGGCCAATCCGCTCTCTACGGTTTGCAAGCTGGCCATCGAGGATAAGGTGCAGAAGTACATCAAGGAAGAGGTGCTCGACGATATCCAGCTCACCGATAAGCACATTCTGCTGCCCAGCGAGCGCGATGGCTACAACCACCTGTATCTCTACAATCTGAATGGCCAGTTG
Source organism: Prevotella sp. P6B4 (assembly GCF_000619985.1). NCBI lineage: Bacteria > Pseudomonadati > Bacteroidota > Bacteroidia > Bacteroidales > Prevotellaceae > Prevotella > Prevotella sp. P6B4. Next base: position 6,706 of record NZ_JHVE01000016.1, on the reverse strand, counting down.
CTGCGCCAGATTGTGCACGAGAAGTTTGTGGTAAAGGCTGTTTACGGCTTCGACGAGAAGACCGGCGACACCTATTTCGCTGCCAACCCCAAGGGTGCTACCGAGCAGCAGGTGATGGTGGCTCACCAGAACGGCAAGATTGAGACACTCACCCCGAAGGATGGTATCAACAACGCCATCTTCAGCAAGAACTACAAGTACTTCATCAATATCTGGAGCGACATCAACACCCCCGCCCAGTACACCATCTGTCAGAACAACGGCAAGCGGCTTGCCACCCTCATCGACAACCACGAGCTCAAGACGAAGCTCGCCGATTACGAGCTGGGCGCTAAGCAGATGTTCACCTTCACCACCTCCGAGGGCGTACAGCTGAATGGCTGGATGGTGAAGCCCGCCAACTTCGATGCCAACAAGAAGTATCCCGTCATCATGTATCAGTACGGAGGTCCTGGCTCGCAGCAGGTGCTCAATCAGTGGGGCATCGGCATGGCTGGCAATGGTGCCATCCTCGAGCAGTATCTCTGTCAGCAGGGCTATATCTGCGTGTGTGTCGACAACCGTGGTACAGGTGGTCGTGGTGCCGACTTCGAGAAGTGCACCTATCTGCGCCTGGGCGAACTCGAGGCTCGCGACCAGGTTGAGACAGCCCTCTGGCTGGGTCAGCAGAGCTATGTCGATAAGGAGCGTATCGGCATCTGGGGCTGGAGCTATGGTGGTTGGAACACCCTCATGTCGATGTCGGAGGGTCGCCCAGTGTTCCGTGCCGGTGTGGCCATTGCGCCTCCCACCTGTTGGCGCTATTACGACTCTATCTACACCGAGCGCTATATGCGCACACCTAAGGAGAACGCCAGCGGATACGACGAAGTGAATCCTATTGCCCGTGCCAAGAATCTGCATGGCGCGCTGCTCATCTGTCACGGTTTGGCCGATGATAATGTACACTATCAGAACTCAGCCGAATATGTAGAGGCGCTGGTTCAGGCCGATAAGGATTTCCGCCAGTTGGTATATACCAATCGTAACCACGGCATCTCGGGTGGTAACACGCGCAACCACCTCTATCGCCAGGCCATCAATCATTTCAATGATAATCTGAAATAAAACAAATAAAAACCCCAGCCAATCGGCTGGGGCTTTTATTTATTAATAAGCGAACAAAGGATAATCCTTCATCTTCTCGTTCACGCGGGCACGAACGCTGGCGATAACCTCTGGGTTCTCGGGATCGTTCAGTACCTCCTCAATCCAGGCAGCAATCTGTACCATCAGATCCTCCTTGGCACCACGGGTGGTGATAGCAGGAGTTCCGAGACGGATACCTGATGTCTGGAAGGCGCTACGGCTGTCGAATGGTACCATGTTCTTGTTCACGGTGATGTCGGCAGCAACCAGAGCGTTCTCAGCCACCTTACCAGTCAGGTCGGGATACTTAGAGCGCAGGTCAACCAGCATAGAGTGGTTGTCGGTACCACCGCTCACGATTCCGAATCCACGCTTAACCAGCTCTTCGGCCAGCACCTTGGCGTTCTTCTGTACCTGCTTAGCCCACTCCTTGAACTCAGGCTGCAGAGCCTCGCCGAAAGCCACAGCCTTGGCAGCAATCACGTGCTCCAGAGGACCACCCTGCTGTCCAGGGAATACGGCCGAGTTCAGCAGCTGACTCATCATCTTCACAACACCCTTTGGTGTCTTTAGGCCCCAAGGATTCTCGAAGTCCTTACCCATCAGGATGATACCGCCACGAGGACCACGCAGGGTCTTGTGGGTAGTCGAAGTAACGATGTGAGCGTACTTAACAGGGTTGTCCAGCAATCCGGCAGCAATCAGACCAGCGGGGTGAGCCATATCGATCATCAGCAGGGCGCCAACCTTGTCGGCAATCTCACGCATGCGCTTGTAGTCCCACTCGCGGCTGTAAGCACTACCACCACCGATAATCAGCTTGGGCTTGTGCTCCAGGGCCAGCTGCTCCATCTCGTCATAGTCCACACGACCGGTCTCCTTGTTCAGGTTGTAACCGATGGGGTTGTAGATGATACCCGATGTGTTCACGTGTGAGCCGTGTGACAGGTGACCACCGTGGTCCAGGTTCAGACCCATGAAGGTGTCGCCTGGCTTCAGCACAGCCAGCAGCACGGCAGCATTAGCCTGAGCACCAGAGTGTGGCTGCACGTTGGCATACTCGGCACCGAACAGCTTGCATACGCGATCGATAGCCAGCTGCTCAACCTCGTCAACAACCTGACAGCCGCCATAGTAACGGTGGCCAGGATAGCCCTCGGCATACTTGTTGGTAAGGTAAGAGCCCATGGCTTCCATCACCTGGTCGCTTACGAAGTTCTCACTTGCAATCAGCTCAATGCCTTTCAGCTGGCGCTGATGCTCTTTCTCAATCAACTCAAAGATTGTGTTGTCTCTGTTCATTGTTTTGTTTATTGGGTTTAAAAAATGTTCAAATCTCAAAGCTCAAAGTTCAAAGCTCAATGTTCAATGTTAACAAAGTTCCACCTTGTTGATATCCTGCTCCTTCTCGCAGTAGTGACAGGTCAGGATGCCGTTCTCCACGTGGAAGTGGGTGGCCATGGGCTCGTTGTTGGTGATACACTTGGGGTTGTTACACTTCACGATACCTTTTATCTCGGCAGGTGTTACCACGCTTCTCTTCTCTACCACCTCGTAGTCGCGGATGATGCTCAGGATCACATTTGGCGCCACAACTGACAGGCGCGAGATCTCTGCATCGGTGAAGAACTTGTCCGACACCTTGATGATGCCTTTTGAACCCACCTTCTTCGAGGGGTAGTTGAATCCGATGGTCACAGGGGTCTTCAGTGTGAAGAGTCCTAACAGACTGGCCACCTGATAGGTCTTGTCGGTAGGAATATGATCAATCACAGTGCCGTTTTCGATGGCGGCAACTAAGCGCTCTTTCTTATTCATAAAGTTCAAAGTTCAAAGTTCAAAGAATAATCGTTTTGTCGTTTTTAACTTCGTCGAGACTGATGCCGAGCACATCGCAGAAGATGGCCTCACGTGCAAAAAGTCCGTTGCCGGCCTGCTGTATGTAGTAGGCGTGTGGGTTGTCGTCCACCTCGTAGGCAATCTCGTTCACGCGTGGCAGCGGGTGCAGAATCTTCATGTTTGGCTTGGCGTTCTTCAGCAGATCGTTGTTCAGCACGTACACGTTCTTTACGCGCTCATACTCCATCAGATCCGAGAAGCGCTCTTTCTGCACGCGTGTCATGTACAGGATATCAGCATCGGCTATCACTTTCTCGTTGAAAGCCGTGTGCTCCTGATATTTGATGCCGTGCTCGTCGCAATAGATCTTGTATTCCTTGGGCATGGCCAGTTCTTTAGGAGCTACGAAATGGAAGGTGGGGTTGAAGTGGCGCATCGCCATCAGCAGTGAATGAACGGTACGACCGTATTTCAAATCGCCTACCATATATATATTAAGGTTGTCGAGTGTACCCTGTGTCTTGTAGATAGAGTAGAGGTCGAGCATACACTGCGAGGGGTGCTGGTGTGCGCCGTCGCCTGCATTCACGATAGGCACGGGGGCTACTTCCGATGCATAGACAGCGGCACCTTCTATATAGTGGCGCATCACAATCACGTCGGCATAGTTCGATACCATCAGGATGGTGTCCTTGAGGGTCTCGCCCTTTGTTCCGCTGGTGATTTTAGGGTCAGCAAAGCCGATGACCCTTGCTCCTAAACGGTTGGCTGCGGTTTCAAAACTTAGTCGTGTGCGAGTAGAAGGTTCGAAGAAAAGGGTCGCCACAACTTTACCCTTTAGCAACTCGCGGTTGGGGTGCTTTTCGAACTCTTGCGCCATCTCAATCATGTAGAGAATCTTCTCCCTGGTGAGGTCGGCGATAGTCACAAAATTATGCTTTTTCATCACTAATTTTATTTTGTTGGCGCAAAATTACACATTATTTCTGATTTCCATGCCGTATTTTGAAAGAAAATAGTAATTTTGCAGCAAAAAGTAACCAAAATTAGAATATGAGAAAGCTATTTGTCTATTTTTTATGGACATTGTTGACGTTGACCATCCTGGCTACAGCCGGCGCTTTTTATGCTATCGACAAGGGCTGGATAGGTTATATGCCTCCTATCGAAGATCTCCAGAACCCTATCAGTAGGTTTGCCACACAGATTTATTCTTCTGACGGAAAACTACTCGGAACATGGAATTATAATCGTGAGAACCGTGTCATGGTTGATTACAACAAGATTGCGCCATCGCTCATCAAAGCCCTGGTGGCTACCGAGGATGTGCGTTTCTACGAGCACTCTGGTATCGACTTTATCGCCTTGGGACGCGCCATCGTCAAGCGCGGTGTCTTAGGACAGAAGAGTGCTGGTGGTGGTTCTACCATCACCCAGCAGCTGGCCAAGCAGCTCTATTCAGAGCAGGCACACTCCACCATCGAGCGACTCCTTCAGAAACCCATCGAGTGGGTGATAGCCGTGAAGCTGGAGCGCACCTATACCAAGGACGAGATCCTCACGATGTATTTGAACTATTTTGACTTTCTGCATAATGCGGTAGGCATCAAAACGGCTTCGAATACCTATTTCAGCAAGGAGCCTAAGGACCTGAGTGTCACCGAGTCGGCCATGCTCGTGGGCTTGTGTAAGAACCCCTCTTACTTCAACCCCGTGCGCAATCCCGAGCGCAGCCAGGAGCGCCGCAATGTGGTGCTCATGCAGATGGTGAAAGCCGGCTACCTTACCGAGGCCGAATACGATAAGTATAGCAAGGAGCCCCTCCAGCTCAAGTTCCATGTGGCCGATCATAAGGAGGGCTTGGCACAGTACTTCCGCGAGTATCTCCGCCAGTATATGACTGCCAAGAAACCTTACCGTTCCAACTATCCCTCGTGGAATATGGCGAAGTTTGTGACCGACTCAATCAATTGGGAATCAGACCCTTTGTATGGTTGGTGCAACAAGAACAAGAAGCGCGATGGCGACCATTATAACATCTATACCGATGGTCTGAAGATCTATACCACCATCGATTCGCGCATGCAGGAATATGCCGAGCAGGCCGCCTATCAGCATGTGGTAAAGTTCCTCCAGCCCGCTTTCGATAAGGAGATGGCCCACAAGGCCAACGCCCCTTATTCGTCGAATCTCACCAAGGCCCAGGTAGATCAGATTCTGAACCGTTCTATCCGTCAGTGTGAGCGCTACCGCGTGCTGAAGGAGAGTGGGGCATCCGATGATGAGATCCACAAGTCGTTCCGTACCAAGACCAAGATGTCGGTCTTCACCTACCACGGCGAGGTGGATACCATTATGACACCGCTCGATTCGATAAAATATTACAAATCGTTCCTGCGTACGGGCTTTATCAGTATGTGTCCTCAGAATGGCTATGTCAAGGCCTACGTGGGCGGACTGAACTATGAGCACTTTGCTTACGATATGGTGATGGAGGGTCGCCGTCAGGTAGGTTCTACCATCAAACCCTATCTCTATTCGCTCGCCATGGAGAATGGATTCTCGCCCTGCGACGAGGCGCCTAATGTTCAGCAGACCTATGTGGTGGCTGGTCAGTCGTGGACCCCACGTAATGGCAGCAAGGCCCGTTATGGCGAGATGGTAACGCTGAAGTGGGGACTGCAGCAGTCAAACAACTGGATCTCTGCCTACCTCATGAGTAAGCTCAATCCTCAGGCCTTTGTCGATTTGCTGCACGAGTACGGCATCCGCAATCCTGATATTCACCCCTCGATGGCGCTTTGTCTGGGTCCATGCGATATCAGCGTGGGCGAGATGGCCAGTGCCTATACCGCTTTCGTTAACCACGGTATCCGTGCAGCCTGCATGTTCGTCACCCGTATCGAGGACAACGAGGGAAATGTCATTGCCCAGTTCCAGCCCCGCATGAACGAGGTGATCAGCGAGGAGAGTGCCCACAAGATGATCTACATGCTCCGCAATGTGGTCGATGGAGGTACAGCCAGTCGTCTGCGCTTCAGATATAACCTGAAGGGACAGTTGGCAGGTAAGACAGGTACTACTAATAATAATAGCGATGCCTGGTTCGTGGGTCTCACCCCGAATCTGGTGAATGCCTGCTGGGTTGGTGGCGACGATCGCGACATCCATTTCAACTCGATGGCCATGGGTCAGGGTGCATCAGGTGCGCTTCCCATCTTTGCTCTTTATATGCAACAGGTGTATAAGGATGCCCGACTCGGTTATAGCGAAGAGGCTGTTTTTGATATTCCGGCAGGTTTCAACCCCTGTCCTTTTGGAGGTGAAACGTCCGACCAAGTTACAGACGAAAATGATATCGAAGAGATATTCGAGTAATATATATATATAAGGTGTAAGCCTCATTTTGTAAATATTCCCGAAAACTTTCATGTTTTTGGGAATTTTTTTTGGAAAATGTTTGGAGGTTTGGAAAAATTGCCGTACCTTTGCACCCGCTTTCGCTCAAAAACGATAGCACACTAAGAAAGAGTTCTTTGAAAGATTTACATAGACAGAAGTAGTACAAGAAGCGAGAGTAGAAATACTCTTGGGTAACAAGAAACAAACCGTTTCAATTTCTTTTAATAGGAATAGAAATCTTGGATAGTCGTTCTGAAACAGATAATGATTAAATTTACAAGGCTTCTAGGAGCGAGAGAAATGAAAGTTCACTTTCAATTTCCGAGCGACGACGAAG
>NZ_JHVE01000015.1:0-91890 GCF_000619985.1 Prevotella sp. P6B4 | reverse complement strand
AAGACGGGCTGGCAGTACTTTGCCAAGGTATATGAGGGTCATTTCGTAAATGAGTTCACTCCGTCAACTTCGGAATATAAGGACATGACCTTTATCTGTGTCGATAAAGGTGATGGTGCGGCTCAGCCCCACACCGCCATTCTGAGCAAGTCTAAGACCAGCACAGAAGATGTAGTTATTCCTACATCTGTAACCTTGGATGATGTGAGCTACGCTGTGACAGAGATCGACAAGTCCGCCTTCAGCAGTAGCAGCAACCTGAAGAATATCACTATTCCAGAGTATGTTGAATCGATTGGTAAGGAAGCCTTTGCAAGCTGTACAGGTTTGACAAATATTTCATGCAAAGTCTCTGATCCTGCCCAGATGTTTATCGGAGATAATGCGTTTCCTGAAATGTCAATGGCTCTTTATGTGCCATATTCTGTTTATGATAAATATGAATTTGATTATCCGCATAACTGGACTCGCTTCAAGATGCATAAGGGCCTGCGAAAAGAGACAAAGAATCCGGATAATGGTTTGACTTATGAATATGCAGAAGATGAGCATTATGCAACACTGATTAAGGCTGAAGTTTTAAAAACTACTGTAGAAATTGATGCTCAGGTTGATGGTAAGAATGTGACGACTATTGCTAAGGATGCCTTTAGTAGTGCTTATAGTGCAAGTAATAAGAATATCACTAAACTGATTATTCCAGACTTAGTTGAATTCATTAAGGAAGATGCATTCAGTAGTTGTACAGAACTGGAAGAACTATGGCTGCCCAAGACGCTTACCGAAATTGGTACGGGTGCATTTGTCAATAGTAAGAAAATAAAGACTATTCATAGTGACCTAATTGTAGTAAATGATATGCTGCCAGAACTGAAGGAGAATGTATTTCCAGCTTCTTTTGACACGAAGATCGAGATATTTATTCCAGAAGGTACAAAGGAGAAGTATCAAACTCAGACTGGTTGGTCAGCTTATGCGGATTGCTACATTCAGGGAGAAAGAAAGAATGCTCCTGCGGAAGGTGAATATAATACGTTGACTTTCGATTTCCTGACAGGTGAATATACAGCCACGTTGACTAATGTTACAGAACTCAAGGTTGATGAGGAAGGCCTATTCGTGATTCCCGATCAGGTATATTATAATAGCAAGCCTTACACCATAGAGGCGATTGGTAGCAACGTCTTCAAGAATGTTGATAAATCGAAGATTAAGAAGTTGAAACTTCAGAATGGTGTTAAAACGATTAATGAAAATGCATTCGAAGGCTTAAGCGCTTTGCAGAAAGTATGGCTTCCTGCATCGTTGACATCTATTGGTGAAAAGGCATTCACTGGTTGTACGAACATTACTCATATTTGTAGCGATGTCGCTTCTCCATTGCCTGTTAACGAGAATGTTTTCTCACTCAATGTTAACAATACAGCCACGCTGTTTGTTCCAGTAGGGGAGAAGATGAACTATACAGGTGGTTGGATAAGCAAAATCGCAAACATTGTTGAGGGAGAGTATGAGACAGATATTCCAGGTGATATGACTTTCGCTTGCTATAAAGTGAAGAATGAGCCAGTAGAGGGGCAGCCTGAGACTTACACGCATTCGGCCATCCTCACGAAAGCAGCTACCAGCATTACTGAGGCTCTGATAAAAGAAACTGTCACAGACCAGGATGAGACGTATACAGTTCTCTCAATCGGAAAGAATGCGTTCCAGAATTGTAAAAACTTGGCTAAGCTGGAATTGCCTTCAAGTCTGATCGGCATAGGTGATAATGCCTTTGCTGGATGTGGTGCTATCAAAGAGATTGTTTCTGATATTGAAGGAAAGGATCTGTTCAAGATTTCAGAGAATGTATTCGATGCCCAAACCTATATAGCTGCTCAGGTGAATATTCCGGCAAAGAGCATTGAAGTTTATAAGACTCAGAATGAAGAACAATATGGCGCTTGGTACAAATTTGGTAAATATGAGGAAGGCAAATGGGAAGAGGTAATTAAGGATTACGGCTATAGTCTGAGATTCCGCTATCACACGGTTCAGAAGACTATTGCAAAAGTGATTGAGATTATTTCTCCAAGTAAAAACCCGAACAAGCTCATTATTCCTAACACTTTCAAACTGGATGAAGCAGATGAGGATAGTTATAGTGTAACTGAGATTGCTCTGACATCAGATACTCATTTTGATAGAGCTGCTGTTGATACCTTATATATATCAGATGGTATCAAGACAATCGCAGCCGGAGCATTTAAGGACTGTACTAATCTGTCAGAGCTCAAGTTGCCATCTAAGTTGGAGACGATTGGAGCCAATGCTTTCCAGAATTGTGAAAATCTGCAGAAGATATGGTTGCCGGCATCGCTTAAAACGATTGGCAGCAAGGCTTTCAACGGTTGTAAGTTGACACGAGTATGTACTGAGACTACACTCACTATCAATAAGGATGTGTTCTCACAGTATAGTGCCTTCCTGTTTGTTCCTACTGGTACATCGGTTAAGGGCGTAACTGGTTGGGGAGATTTTGCCAGAGTATATGATGGTTATTATATGGGTGAGACAACGCCAAATAATGACAAGACCTATATCTATCTGAAGCAGAAGAATAATGATAGAACTGCTGTATTATTGGCATCGAAAACCAGTGAGCCGATTCCGAACTATATCACGTTTGATAACGTTCGATACAAGGTGACCATTATTGGTGAGTCGGCATTCAGTGGCAAAGGACTGAATCTGGAGGATTGGAGAGAATTGCCCGAAAGCATTGTGAAGATAGAGAAGAATGCGTTTAAGAATACCGGATTGAAGGAATTTAAGTTGCCATCAAATCTGACGACGATTGGTGATGGTGCCTTTAGTGGAAATAGAAACCTGACGGTCCTGACGCTATCGGACAAGCTGAAGACTATCGGTGATGATGCCTTCAACGGCTGTAGTGCTCTGAAGCAGATTGCACTTCCACAAACGCTGACGTCTATTGGTGCAAGGGCCTTTGCTGGTAATACTAATCTGGAGGAGTTGGTTCTTCCTAATGGCCTCAATGAGATTAAAGAAAAAGCATTCCAGAACTGTAGAGCTCTTACACAGATGGAATTGCCAGCATCTCTGACGACTATTGGTGATAATATCTTCGATGGTTGTAGCAATCTGACTGCCGTTATCAGCAAAGTTAAGAATGACGTGGTTAGTAGCTCAACACAATCTGTCGCTCAGGCAATATTGTATGTTCCTGAAGGTTATAGGAGTTATTACGGAGGATGGACTTTCTCACATATCGTAGAAGGTGATAGGAAATTAGGTAATGCTAATGGACTATACTATGCTTATTCTACTGGTGGTGAAAAGAAGAAGGCTATCCTGATTGATGTTGACACAGAACTTACTGGTGGTGATATCGATATTCCAAGTACTATAACTCTGGATGGTATCGAGTGTGAGGTGGTTGCCATCGAAAGGGATGTCTTCGTAGAAAAAACTGACATAAAGAGTGTGGTTATTGGTGAGAATGTCACGACCATCGGTGCCAATGCCTTCAAGGGCTGTACTAACCTGAGAAAACTGGAACTGCCATCTACGTTGAAGTCGATTGGCGAGAAAGCCTTTGATGGTTGTGACAACATTGCAGAAGTTGTGAGCCATAATAGGGATAATGATTTTATCCAAAACAATAAACTCTCTCTGCCGAATGCGACTGTTTACGTTCCTGAAAATACTCAGGACTTGTACGAGCAGGCCGGATGGGAGTGTGCCCATATCTATGCGGGAAGTAGAGTTGAACTGGAATGGCAAGGTTTGCGTTTCGCTTGCCTGACAGAAGTCCAAGAGGCTATCTTGGTAGATGCAACAGATACAACGGCACTCGCAAAGGCCTGGGCAGATGGAGAGATTCTCATACCTGATTCAGTCTCGATGGGAGAGGATGATGCTCTGAAGTATTACCATGTAGTTGCTATCGCAAGTAAAGCCTTCAGTGGTAACACTGAGGTGAAGTTGGTAGAACTGCCTGCAACACTGACGGGTATTGATCCTACAGCTTTCGAAGGCTGCACCAATCTGGCAGAGGTAGTCAGCAAAATTGATTCTACTGAAATCATCAACAGTATTGCACTGTCGTTGCCTGACGCTATCTTATATGTATCCGATCGTGCAAAGTACGTGGATACTGAATGGAAGTTCGCACAGATCTTTGTTGGCGAGAGAGTGAAAGCTGAACAAAATGGTATGTCGTTTATCTGTGCAACTGGCGATCAAACAGCTGTCTTGATTAAAGGCTCGGCTGACCAGTTGGGTAATGATTTGACCATACCTGGAGCTATTACTATTAAGATAGGTGAGGACAAGGATGCCAAGGACTTGGAGTGTAAGGTAACCGCTATCGCTGCAAATGCCTTCCAAGGCTGTAGCAACCTGAATCAGATATGGCTGCCTGCTACCCTGAAGAATATTGGTGAGAAGGCCTTCGATGGTTGTAATGCCATTGCTTATATCTGTAGTACAGGCGATACGCCACTTTCGATTAATAAGAATGTGTTCTCTGCTTATACAGCGACACTGTATGTGCCTGATGGTGCATTAAGCCGTTATGAGCAAAATGATGTTTGGAAGCTATTCCCTGTAAGAAGAGAGGGATACTTCGAAGGTGCTACAACACAAAATGGCTTGGCATTCGACTGCCTGACTGTTGGTGAGGAAGAGAAAGTTGCCATTCTGACAAAGGCAGAGAATGAAGCCATCATTGAGATTCCTGCAACAATATTGTTGGAAGGTGATACCACGGTCTATCAGATGCGTACCATCTGCCAGAATGCATTCAAGAACAGTAAGAAGCTGGAGAAGATTATATTCCCCGAGACTTTGAGAATGATTGAGGAGAAGGCATTCGAGCAGTGTACAAAACTGACTGTCATTACCAGTAGGGTGAAGAAGGAAGACCTGTTTACCTTTAATAAGAATGTATTCCCAGAGGCCATCTATAGTACAGCAATGGTATATGTGCCTTATGATAAGGATGGCTTGACACTGGCTGAGTACCGGAATAAGTGGAATTATTTCAGTCAGAATAACTGGGCTCAGGGTGAAAAGAAGACCGGAACTGTGGGTGGTATGACTTACGATTACTTAGTAGGCGTTGGTACGGCTACCTTGACTGGATCTTCGGTTAATACGGCTGAGGTGACTATCGATGGTACGGTTAAGATTGATGGTGAAACCTATATTGTGACGACAATCGCAGAGTCGGCATTCAAGAATAACCCCAATAAGGCTAAGATGACGAAGCTCAAGATTGCCGAAAATATCACCACCATCGGTGCCAATGCCTTCCAGGGTTGCAGTAACCTGAAGATGGTATGGCTGCCTGCTAAGTTGAGCTCTATTGCCGCTAAGGCCTTCGATGGCTGTAATAACATCACACATGTGTCGAGCAGCATCGAGAATCCTGTTGCTAATGACGCTGATAGGTTCCCACAAACTGCTACATTATTTGTACCGAAGGGTAAGAAAACTAATTATAACAAGAGCGGCTGGAACAACTTCGCATACGTGGCAGAGGGTGAATTGGTTGACGTCTGCACAGTGGCTGACGTGACTTACGACTGCTTCAAGATAGATAATCAGAAGAAGGCCATCCTGAGAAAGTACGCTGCTTCGTCGAATGATGTGGTGATTCCTGCTTCGGTTTCACTGGGTAGCGACGCTTACACCGTTGCCATTATTGGTAAGTCGGCCTTTGCGGGCAAGACCGCTATCACCAGTCTGGTTATTCCTGCAGGGGTAGAGACCATCGATGCCGGTGTATTCAGCGCTTGCAGCAAGCTGGTATGGATACAGAGTAAGATAGAGAATCCTATTGATATCCTGAACAAGAATGTATTCGCAATTAACACGCCAATATTGTTTATCCCATCGGCTAAGGCGGAGGCATATCGTGCGAAGGGCTGGAACTTCCTGAATATCTATGTAGGAGAAAAGAAGGAACAGACCATCGATGGCTGGACTTATATCTACTCTACAGGCGACAAGAAGGCCATCTTGACTAAGGCTGGCAGTGTTGGCAAGAGCCTGACAGTCAGTGGAACATTCAAGATTGGTAAGGGTGAATATACCGTAACAGCGATTGCAGAGTCGGTATTTAAAGGTAAGACATCTATCGAGGAACTGACTATCTCTGAAAATATTGAGAATATCGGTGCTAAGGCCTTCCAGAATTGTAGTAACTTAGAGAAGGTTGAGTTCCCATCAACTCTGAAGCTGATTGGTGATGAAGCCTTTGATGGATGTACACATCTGGTATCTGTTACCTGTAAGAGTCTGACACCTGCTGTTATCGGTAGCGATGCGTTCCCGTCTCCAGACATTACCATCAATGTTCCTAAGGATGTGGTGACCACCTATAAGAATGATACGGCTTGGGGTGAGTTCACAACAATACTCGGTATCATAGCGTCTATCTCGGATGAAACGGATGACGGTAACATCGCTGACTATGTCGATACGACACCTGACGGTGGAGATGCTGAGCATACCATGGCTATCATTGATGGTTCTGACGTGAAAGGCGAATTCAATATACCTGAAAAGGTGGAAATGAATGGTGAGGATTACACGGTAACGAAGATTGCTGCAAGCACATTCGAGGACAACACCGATCTGACCGATATCACTATCCCAAGTACGATTGAGTCTATTGGTGAGTCAGCATTCGCAGGATGTACAAACCTCAAGTCGATAACGGTTTACTGGGATGAACCTCTCGACTTGTCATCGGCAGCAGCTCGTGACATGCTGACAAGGACTGTTGGTAGCTCGATATTCGAAGGTGTTGACAAGAGTACCTGTGTACTCTATGTTCCTGCCGGTTGTGTGGAAAAGTATAGAAACGCACCTGTTTGGGGTGACTTCCATAACATCCTGCCAATCGGAACAACTGCTATCAATGGTATCGTTATTTCAGAAGGTACACCATTCGACGTTTACGATATGCAGGGACGTAAGGTAAAGTCGAAAGTAACCACACTGAAAGGACTGCCATCAGGTGTTTACATCGTGAACGGAAAGAAGTTCATGGTAAAGTAAGCAACAAAAAAATCATGGAGACCAACCAGTCTCCATGATTTTTTTTATGTTCTGTTTGTTAGATGTTGGGCTTCTCGTAAATGGCCTCCGTTGTATATTCTGTATTATTATATACAAAGGTGAAAACACATTTGACTGGCAGATGAAGGCCTGGATCAAGGATTTTCGTGGTTTCTGTATAAGAAGCACCGGCGGTAACATCCTGATTAATGTATAACTCGTTAGCAGTCTCGCCGTCGGCACTGCCAGAAAGTTGCAGACTCTTCAACTTGACTGTTACAGGACTATTGTTAGTGAAGATCCATTTGAGTTTGCTATCTGCCTTAACCAGATTTCCGTCAAAGGTGGCGGTTCCTCTGCCTTTAGCGCTCACCATGTCTGTTATCTCACATACCTTTACCTTGCATTTGGCAATATGCTTGCCATCGGCAGTCTTGACAGTAATCGTTGCGTTGCCTTTGCTGATACCCTTTACGGTGCCGTTGTTGACTGTAGCAATGGCAGGTTTGTCTGTGCTCCATTGAATGTCCTGCTTGGTCAGGTTCTTCACGGTCACTTTCTTCTCTTTATCAATCAGTACTTCAATGTTGTTGGTCTCGAAGTAGAAGGTGTTGTTCTGCTTAATGGTAACAGAAGCACTATAATCCAGCTTATCATTAGAGATGGTGACAGAACCTTCTCTATCAGTGCCCTCGCCAAGTGGTGCAATGGTTAGCTGATGCTCATGAGAGGCAAGTCCACGGGTTGTGGCAACCTCTTGGATCCAGTCCTTATACTCGTCGGGAATGGTCAACTGGTAGTCTGTGTTTGCATTGACGGTAAGCGTAATCGTACCGCCAAGTTCGTTGATCTTGAATTCCTTGGTAGGTATTTCGATTCCCTTCTTGGCTTCTTGAGTAATCGTCACTATTTCGGATGCATTGCTCTTTTTATCATATAACTTGATATTGGCTGTTCGGGCATCGTAGGTCTTGTTCTCATCAATCGACAGGCTGAGCAGTCTGCTTGTTACACCACGTGATTTATTGGAACGCTGCTTGACCCATGAAGCGCCTTGGAAGTCGATGTTATAATCGAAATTACTTTTTACCTCAATATCAAGATCCTGCTTTTGGCTATCAACGGTATATTCAGAAGTGTTTAAGGTGATGATGGGGCCTAATGAGTTCTGCTTAATTACAACTTCATCATACACAGTGCTGTTGTTGTCGAAGAATTTAATCTTAGCTGTGCGCTCATTGTAATCATCATTTTGGGTAACCTTGAATTTCAGTTGGTGCGACGACATGCCACGTGTTGCACTTATATCTTCCTTCAGCCATTCTACATCGGGCATCTGTATGCTGAAATCAAAGTTACTGCTGATGTCAACAGTAAAGTCCTGTTCAGCTCCAGTGAGATTGAGTTCATTTTCCGACAATACTAACTTGCCTTCACCAGCCTGGTAGATAGTCACCACTTCTTCCTCATTTCCGGCATGAAAGTATATCTTACCTTCGCGCTTATCGTATTCTTCACTGGGGTCGATGGAAAAGGATAAGATAGACTGGTCTAATAAACCACGCGTGCCATTTTCCCTCGGATGTATCCAGTCTTTATAGTTTTCTGGGATTGTATAAGTGTAATCCTTGGAGTGGTTTACCTCTACATTGATGATAGCGCCATCATTTGCTACCTTAAAGACGTCGGTGGTTAACGTGATGGCTTCAAGGCGCTTTTGGGTTACTCTGATGTTGCGGATGGTATCGCCACAAACGAACTGGACAATCACACTACGGTCTTCGTATGTAGGGTTGTCAGTGACTGTAAACTTGACCTTTTTACTACCAGAACTACCTTCGGTTGGACTGATGGTGAGCCACCGTGTTCCATTTTGGGTACTTGCAATATTCATCGACCACTTCAAGTTGGCACTGAAGGACATCTCAATTTCACTGGCTTCAAAACCGAAGTTCATGGTATTCTTAAAGTAATCAACTGCACCTTTAGGGATCTCGACTTCTGATTTAATATTCCCTTCGGGCATTTTTATACAAGACACTTGGCTCATGCTGCATAATGCAAATGCAATACTAATCTTAATTAAATAGCCTTTCTTCATTTATTACTGGATTTATTATTCGTGCGTGCAAATTTAGGTATTTTTTTCCTTAAGTCCAAATTATATCATCAAAAAAGCGCTGAAATTCATATTTATCACCTATATTTTTCTTATGAACTATTGTAGTTGTATGTTGCTCATGATGCGTTTGTAGGTCGAAATAGCATGAATAATCTTAATAACTGACTATTGTAATAAATGTTAAAGGTAGAAGATTAATAGGAGATTTTTTCGTATTTGACTAAAAAATGTGTATCTTTGCAGCACAAAACAATAAGAATCGATTTAATTTTGACGCGTATGAAAAAATTTGTTTCTATTGCAGTCGTGGGTATCATATTATCCAGCTGCGCCAAGGGCTTTGATGTTCCTGAGCAAGATCCCAATACAGGGACTAAACCAACACAGGGAGTAACGGATGAAGATATCCAAGCAAACTTTAAAAAGATTTTTGGTGCTTCGTATTCTACTGAGCAGGATTGGATTACAACTAAAAAAGGCTCTGTTAATGTCAGTGCAAACTCTGCTGTGAAAAAGGTCGCTATTATGGCTTTGGTTGCTCAGACTGATGAAGATGGTGAGACATTCAACTCTATGACCATTCTGAATGAAACAGCAACCAACGGTCAGTCTTCATTGAGTATCAATTATGATGCTCCTGGTAAGATTGAAGGCTTGTATGCTGCTTTCTATACAGATAAAGGTTGTTATTATGAAAAGATAGAAGGAAACTCGGTTGCATTAAGTCAGCCTGCGCAGACTCGTGCCGTTGATGTGTTCCAAATCCCAACAGGTGAGTTCAAGATTGCCTCAAGTGAATCGTCTTATGCTGCACAGCGTGAGGGCTATTTGGTTGATGGTGTTACCGATGAGAGATTGTATTCTATCGATAATTATGCAGGTTTGAAAATGGATGCTCCTGCTTATACGGATGGTTATGCAGAGAGACTGCGAGATTTGATTTTCGCCTACTTCCCCAATGGCAGAAGTCATAAGAATTATAGTAAGGTTATTGCAACAGGTTATACCGATGACAATGCTTATCGTACGACAACGGGTGAGAATAAGCCAATTGTAGTTTGCCCGATTTACAAGTGTGATCGTGCCAAAGTTTATGGTAATGAGGTGTATAATTCAGATTTGTACTATTATTATTTTAAGGAGGCTGATTTGAATGCAGCTGCAAATAAAGTAGCTTTCTTACAGAATCTGCCAAAATATAAACTGATTCCGTTTAACCAGCATTTCCGCGATGAAGAGGATGACGTGCTCGAAAAGCGTTCTGCTTATGCATGTCTCTATTTTGGCGATGGTGCTCCTGAGGTAGGAAAACAGGGTACATTCCAGTTCCCTGCTGGTTATAAGATTGGATTTATGGTGCGTGCCAAGACCGATTATGCTGAAGAAAAGACTGTGAATGGTGTAAAGGAGAAAAAGCCAAGAAAGCAGGGCGAACTGTATTTTGATGGTCGTTTGAATACAAAGATTAATAGCGATAAGAATTATAATTTTGAAAGTTCTGGTCTTAAAGAAGGTCAGCCTCGTGCCACATGGTTCAAAATGGAAGACAGAATCCTTCTCTGCTGGGAGTCGGGTACTGATAGTGACTACAATGATATCCTTATGGAGGTTGAAGGTAGTGTTACCGATCCTGAGACAGTAATAGAGTTTGAGTATAATACTTATACCTATTGCTTCGAGGACAGACAGTTAGGCGATTACGATATGAATGATGTCGTTATTAAGGCAAAGCGTCTGGACAAGACTCATGTACAATATGCTATTGTGGCATGCGGTGCAAATGATAAACTGTTTGTGAAGAATATCAAAGCAGGTGTTATCAACGATAATACAGAGATTCACTCTCTCTTCGGTAAGAGTACGAGTCAGTTTATTAATACGGAGAGTTCAGCTGATTATATAGAGCCTATCGTAGTGACGAAGGAAGTCAGTGAATCATTCAGTTTCCTGGATGAGGCTACTCAGCCATATCTCTACGACAAGACTACTGGTATGGAAGTGAAGTTGTCGAAGAGAGGCGAGGATCCTCACGGCATCATGTTGCCATACGACTTTAAGTATCCGCTTGAGAAGGTTTGTATCAAGGATGCCTATAAGAAATTTAATGAGTGGTATAATAAAAATCCAAATCTGGATAAAACTGTAGTCGAAACAAATTGGTATACCCAGCCTGTGAAAGGAAAGGTTTATACAAAGTAATATTTTCTAAATTGATAATAGGAATCGTGTGAGGAATATTGCCTCACACGATTTTTTTTGTAAATTGTTTGGACTTATGATTAAAAATGACTATATTTGCAAAGTTTTGAAGTCATATCGTGACAGTTGATCTCAATGAAAAGATTATTTTGGATTGTATATCTGATAGGTGTCTTAGGGCTTTCTTATTATTTCATTGATAAGGCATGCTCGAAAAACTATGGCCATAAGGTCGTGGTTTGTATTCCTGTGTATGGTCAGAGCTATGCTTTAGGAGAAGAAGCAACTAGAATAACTAATTTTGATTCACTTAGAATAAAATATAATGGAAGAATCGTAACTGAGAAGTTGGACTATACCTTTGGCTATTTCGATCACAGCAGCCAGTTTAAACAATGGTTGAAACGTGTACTTCATTACGATAAGAAGGCTTTTGAACTCTCTGTTTATAGTATGGCAGAAGAACTGGCTCTGCAACTGGGTGAAGACACGGTTATCTGTATCTTTCCTGGAGGTCATGGTATGAATACAATCCAGCAGTTGATGAAGCCGGTAGAACCATATAATAAGTTTATCAGGGAGATTGCGACTGCATACGACAAGGCGCAGGATAGGGGATGGGAGTTTATCGTTCCAGCAGTTTGCTGGATGCAGGGTGAATCGGACATTGTGGAATATCCTGATTACGACTATAAGGCGTATTTCCATCGTATGTATAACGATCTGAATACTGATATCAAACAGGTGACGCATCAGAAAGAGGATATACGCATCATCTGCTATCAGGCTTCTACCATTACCAAAGGTCTTCGCTACAAAGCTAATAATTATGATGCAACAGAACCTAAGGCGCCTACTGCCCAGATGGAATTGATACGTGATGATTCGTTGATTTGGGCAAGTGGTCCTACATATCCTTATGACTTTGTGAATGAATCGCTCCATATCGATGCTGTTGGTCAGCAAAATATAGGTAGGCTTGCTGCAAAGTCAGCTTTAGGGATTATTCGGAATCAAAAGCGAAATAAGGGCTTAGTTCCGATGACGTATGAGGTGGAGGGTAACGATATCCGCATTGATTTCAATGTGCCCTGTCCGCCATTAAGTTTTGATACCATTCAGGTCAAAAAGATCGATAACTATGGCTTTAATGTCGTTCGTAGAGATGGAGTGGATATTGTTTCTGATGTCACAATCGATCAGAACTCGGTTATCATCCATTGCACAGAGTCTCCCCAAAATGCTAAATTACGTTATGGTATCAATGGCGAATTCCTAAAAGGCGGAAGAAAAGTCGGTCCAAGAGGAAACCTGCGAGATTCGGAGAAATATGTATCTAATTGGTGTTTAATGTTTGAAAAGTTTTTGAGCCGATGAAGGTTTTTATGGTACATGAGGATCCTTGGCATGCGGGGAATCCATATATATATACACTGATTGAAGGAATACAAAAGTCTCATCCTGACTGTGAGATCGGGTGGGGAAGGGAACCTTTCTGGCAGGACAATATATGTTCTTATGATATTGTTCATTTTCATTGGCCTCAGACTTTTATGGGGAATGATACTCATACGGAGACAGATCTTTTGCATCATATTGAGCATATGAAGGCAGCTGGTGTGAAGATAGTTGCAACATGTCATGATTTGGAACCGCATTATAACCAATTTGCTGATCAAGGTGGTTCTATGCAGATTGTATATGCCCATTGTGATGTGATAATCCACCTTGGTGAATATAGTAAAGCACTCTTTGAGAAACGATATCCTGATGCTATGCATATTCTAATACCGCATCATCTCTATGATACAGTTTATCACCAATTCCCATCAAGAGAAGAGTCATTAAAGTTCTTGAACCTGCCTGAGAACCGTACTTATGTTTTGTGTTTTGGCACATTCCGGGCAAAAGAGGAACAACAGTTGATTCTCAATCTGAGTCGGCAGCTGGCCGACAAAAAAGTTGTTATACTTGCGCCAAGTTTCATGAATGTATGGTGGCGCAGATTCCGTATGCCTCACCAGCGCTTAAAAAAATGGTTTTATGAACATTTTTATCGCATTTATTGTACAGGTAGAACTTGGCGCGCTGTTAAGGATTGTGATTTGCCGTATTATTATGGGGCTGCAGATGTGGTTCTTATCCAGCGTGTAAAAATCCTAAATTCAGGTAATGCTTTGATGCCGATGCTTTTTGGAAAAATGGTTGTTGGTCCTGATTGTGGAAACGTTGGTCCTTTGTTGCGTCATTGGGATTATCCTGCTTTTTCTGTTGATGACCTGAGTGATGTGGGGCCGTGTGTCAAAGAAGCATTGCAAATGGAAAAGGCAGGTGTGGCCCGACAAAATATGCAACGGCAACTGAACGAATATTCAACAGCTGTTGTAACAGAACAATTGTACGACACATATCTTCAAATGGTGTCTTCAGTTCTTTAATTTCCTATATCTCATATAGAGATAGTTGGGAAGGTAAGTAATCAGATATTTGCCAGCCTTACTGAATCCGCATAAATGATAGTGCTGATTGAGAGTACTTTTGTTCTTTTTGATAAAACGGAGAATATCATGGATACGTTTGTCGGAATAATACTTGGGGTATTGTGAAACTTTCCCAAGAAGCTCATTGTAGTACATGATGATATGTACGATACTCCATTCTCTGACCGTATCAGTCTCGTTCTGTACAGCATCTTGTGTAACTTGTACCCTCTGTATTCTGTTATCGATATACTGACTGATGTTCTTTTTGTAGTAAGCGTGAGCAAGTGAACTGCTACGGTGTGTATATTCATAAAGAGGCTCATCCACGATAACCGTTGTCTTTGCATGAATAAAAGCGCGGATATTAAAAATAAAGTCCTCGTCAGTACGCAGACCAGAATCATTCTCGATATGGTTGTCAGTGAGCATCTGGCGCTTGTAAAGCTTAGTCCAACACTGAGAATAGATCTTATCTTTCGAAAAGAAATGGATGAGTCCTTCTTCGTGATTAAGAACATATTGTTGGTTGGTACTATTCAAATGCGATATACGGCCCTGTTCATCAATCTGTTTATAGTTGCAACAGATGATGTCTGCATCATGTTCGTAACCAGCACTAACCATCTTATGGAGCATGAATGGCTCCATCTTGTCGTCGCTGTCAGTAAGGGCAATATAGTTGCCTTTGGCTCGCTTAAGACCAACGTTCTTGGCTGTTGCAGGTCCAGAGTTTTGTATGTGAAATACCGTAATGTTATTGTACTCTTGCGCATAACGGTCACAGATACTTGCCGAAGAATCTGTAGATCCGTCATCAACGAGAATGATTTCAAACGATACATGGACTTGACATAGAATACTTTCAATGCAGGCCGCTAAATATTTCTCAGTATTATATACAGGTATAATGACGCTGACATCCATATTCTTTACTTCTTTTGAGTGAATCGCAAAATAAGGTTCAAAAATCTCTTTGCCCATTTCCTGGCTACAACAGTCTGGGTCAGGAGTAATGACTGGTCAAGAAGCTCGTCATCAACGGGGGCTAATCGCTCGTAATCGGTAATAACTCGTGGTGGAAACATTTCTTGAAGAATCATGTTTCTTTCTTTAGGAAGCAGACCGTTTGAATTGGTGCTGATGCCACTGGTGTCATAGTCGGCCACGATGATGTCGCAAGCCCTAAAGGTACAATTACCGAAGATGATGGTTTCGAGACAAAACTTCCAGTCAGACATGATCTTATAGTTCTCATCGTATGGATGAGCTATCAAAAGTTCCCTTTTAATGAACATAGCCTGATGGGGTAGGCTACCTCTTATCAGATCGACTAATGTGATTGTTGATTTTCTAGGACCACTTGGCTTTGGGGCGTTCCCCTTCAGTACCTTTCCGCAGATGATATCCTCTTTGTATTCTTTGAAAGAGTCCAAAACATCCGGGGAATGGAAACAATCGCCGGAATTCATGAAAATGAGATAATCACCATGAGCCTGAGTTACACCTTTGTTCATAGCATTATAAACACCTTTGTCCTTTTCTGAAACCCAATAGTTGATACTGTTCGTATGTTCTTTGATGACATCCACACTACCATCAGTTGACCCGCCATCAATGACGATGAACTCAAGGTCTTTATTTGTCTGGCATGTAACACTTTCTATCGTCTGTTTCAATCCCAGTCTATCGTTGTAATTGATCGTGATAACAGAATATCTCATTTGACTATATTTTTTTTGCAAAGATAGTTATTTTTTTGAAAATATTGGTCATTATTATATATATTTTGAGCTTATGCAGTAAAATCACTATCAGCATGCTTTAAAACCGTGAATTAATTCAATCGATCAAATGAATTAACTCATTTGATAAATCGAGTTAGCTCAGCAGATTGTATGCGTAATTTCGCTGATATCTTTTTGCAAAGATATTTTTTTTGAAAATAATTAAATAGTTTCGTTATTTTTTTATATTTTTGCAAAATAAATGGCGCTACGAGGTATGTGATGATAAGCAATATGGCAAAGAAAGATCATAATAATGGTATAACTATAGCAAAAGCTATAGGTATCATTCTTATGGTAATAGGTCATTCTGGATGCCCTCAATTTCTTTTTAAGATTATCTATCTTTTCCATATGCCACTATTCTTCTTTTGTTCTGGCATTTTTTACAAAGAAATGACGGGTTCGGAAGCTGTAATTCAATTCTTGAAAAAGAGGATAAAAGGATTGTATGTTCCTTTTGTGAAATGGTCAGTCTTCTTCTTGCTTCTTCATAATTTATTGATGTTAGTGGGAGTTTATAATCCTTATTATGGTTATGAGGGTGGTTCTTCTTTTTATACTTTATCAGATGTATTTCAAAAACTCTATTTAATAATGTTTACCATGCACGACTATGAAGAACTATTAGGAGGTTTTTGGTTTATTCGTGCATTATTTATTACTTCTGTATTAATGGCTATGTTTTCAATATTGTTGAAGAAGGTGCCAAGAAAAAAATATGAATTGCTATGCCTGCTATCTCTTTTATTAACGGTTGTTATTAGAAGGATTGCTCCGGAAATAGAGTTTTGGAGAGATATTTCAATGGGGACATTAGGAGCATTCTTCTATATATCGGGATATCTGTTAATGCGTTATAAAAGTTATTGGCATAATAAATATGGAGCAATACTTTGTTGCTTTATACTGTTCTTGTCATATTTATATTTCAGAGATGGTATATCGATGGGATGTGGCTATAATAAAGTGGTGACTTTTTCAATTTCTGCTCTATCTGGTACACTATTTACGATATATATATCAAGTGCTATTGAGAGACGATTGCAAATTGTAAAACGTATATTGTACTATATAGGTAATCATACACTTGACATTCTTGCTCTTCATTTCCTTTCGTTCAGACTTGTTAGTTTTTGCATTGTACTATTATACGGATTAAATGTTTCTCATGTTGCAGAACATCCGGTTATAAAGGATGTCAGTATGTCTCATGCATACTGGTGGATTCTGTATTGCACAATAGGAATTGTTCTTCCGCTGTTGTTAAATGCGGCTTGGAAAGTAATTATGAATAAAATCAAAAGGTCATAAATATGAAAACAAATTTTACAGTTATTATTCCTCACAAGAATACACCGAAATTGTTAGAAAGACTTGTTAAGTCAATTCCAATACGTGATGATTTGGAGATAATTGTGGTGGATGACCATAGTGATACTGATGTTGTTGATTTCAATCATTTCCCTTGTAATGATAGGGTGGGACTTACTATAGTAATGAATGAGCAATCTCATGGGGCTGGACATGCAAGAAACTGTGCTCTGCCAATGGCAAAAGGGGAATGGATATTATTTGCAGACTCTGATGATTTCTTCAACCCCGGTTTTAATGATTTCCTTAATGAATATCAAAGTAATGATGCGGATATCGTATATTTTAATGCTAATAGTGTAGATTCGGAAACGTATGAACCAAGTAAGAGAGTTGACCATCTGCATGATTTTTTTGAAGATTATCATCAAGATCCCCAAAAAGGAGAAATGCTTTTGCGATATCTATTTACCGAGCCATGGTGTAAGATGGTTAAGAGAAAACTTATAGAGCATTATCATATAACGTTTGATGAAACGATTATTAGAAATGATGTTAGGTATTCATATCTGGTTGGGCATTATGCAAAAACAATTATTGTAGATGATCGACAATTGTATTGTGTAACCACTCGTCAGAATTCCGTAAGTCGTGGCGTCGGTTATCAAGCTTCAATGGATGAACTGAAGGTGTATGCAGGTTGGAAGAAATTCTTTTTAGACAATCATATTCCTTTTGAATTGCCCAAATATGATTATCGTGTCTATAATTTCACTAGACATTTGTGGAAGGATACTAAGTTGTTCTGTGAAGAATATCGCATTATGCGGAAGGCTGGGTTGAGTCACTTTTACATCTTTGGACAGATAATGTATTATATATGGAAGTCTGTTGGTTATAAGTTATAATGATGGAGTATAATACCTCAACGATATTGTCTGTTGAAGCAGCGGCGTTGTGCATATGTGTATTTTAAATATTTGATGGCGAAAGAAATAGATAGTTTTTCTTTTTTATATATTTCACCGTTAGAACCTGACATCCCTTCAATTTGCGGCATCAGAAGGAATGGGGAATAGGGAATTTGTTTCTCTTTTCTTATTGTGTCGCGTAGTGCATGCTCAAAATAGTATCCTTGTATGTCGTCAATGATTTCTTTTGATTTTAAAAATGTATGATAGAAACATTCTGGTGCAATGACAAATCGACTGTCAGGGAAAGACAAATCGGAATTGATTGCACAGAAAACGGTATTTTTGGGGAATAGGAGGCTATGAAGCCGCACTATACTTTTGATATTTCTAATAATGAGTCTGCCTGTTATTTTTGCAATGCGTTTGTCTTTTGCAAAATGTATAATCTTTGAATTGTTCAATGCGTATTGTATTATTTCGCATTCTCCGTAGCCTTTACCTTTTTCTTTGTTTTGATTACCAGGAAAGGACAAATATTCTAAGCGGCCTGATTTGATTTCTTTCTTAAAATGCAGGCTTATGTCGGTCCCGGAGTTTTCTGAAAATACGATTGGAAAACTTGTATTTGAGAGATAGAAATGAATAGCTTCTACATATTGTTTTTTACGCTCTTCTTGATTAGAAAGAGCGGTCATTGTCATTCCGTTTGGATTAATACAACCTGTTAATAGTAAAATCATAATGGTGCGGAATTTGTGTCCTCTAATCCCATGAAACCGCAACTATCTTGATTCATCGTCCTTCCAAATCCTTTTTGGAATCCTTCGCATTCGAGAACGCAGCAATTTGGTGCTTTGAAATAATATTCTACCATAGGATGGTGAATATAAAGATCTACGTTGATAATACCTTTTGTCAGTATCTCGGGTAATTTGACTTGCTTGTGAATAGTAAAATGACCTTTTGAGGCGTGTTGAATGTCCCCCATATAATGACCTTTAGCATAGGTCGCAAAAGGAATGCCTTCTTTGCTCTTCAAGACCATCATGATGTCGTAGACCATGTCTTCCTCAGATGAACCTTCAATAAGGATGTCAAGATACTCCTGACCATTCTTTATTAACGAATATGATTCTTTACTATTGTTAATTTCAATATTGTTGATCTTGATAGTGTTCTTTTTCCATTTTATATTATTGACAATTAACTCATCGTGATCTCCGTCATCATCCTTTAAATAATGATCAAGTGTATCGGGTATACTGCCTATATAATCTATAGTACCGTTTTTAAGCATGACACCACGTGTGCAGAGGCTGCGGACTGCTGCCATATTGTGGCTTACGAAAAGTACTGTGCGGCCTTCGCCTTTGCTGACATCTTGCATCTTGCCGATGGCTTTCTTCTGGAATTCTGCATCACCAACAGCAAGAACTTCGTCAACGACTAATATCTCAGGTTCCAAGTGTGCGGCGATGGCAAAGCCTAAACGCACCATCATACCTGATGAATATCGTTTTACTGGTGTGTCTACGTATTTGGCGACACCTGCAAAGTCGACAATCTCGTCGAATTTCCTTTTGATCTCTGCTTTGGTCATACCCATGATGGAACCGTTCATGAAGATATTCTCACGACCAGTCATCTCTGGATGGAAGCCGGTTCCAACTTCAAGTAGCGAGGCTATACGTCCTTTGATCTTAATATCGCCAGTGGTAGGAGAGGTGACTCGTGATAAGATCTTGAGGAGTGTAGATTTTCCGGCACCATTCTTACCAACAATGCCAACCACATCACCTTGTTCTACTTTGAAGTTGATATCGCGTAATGCCCACACAAAACGGCTGTCGCCTTTTTGGGTACGGTCATTCGTTTCTCCAATCTTCAGATACGGATCTTCTTTTCCACGAATATTTGCCCACCAACGGTTGAGGTCCTGACTTAATGTGCCGGTACCGATGGTGCCGAGAATATATTGCTTGCCTACGTTGTTGAATTCTATGACAGTCTTGCTCATAAATCGATGGTTTTAGATTACGTCCATAAAGTTACGCTGTACTCGGTTGAAAATGATTATTCCGAGTAGAAGTATTGTTGCTGTAAACGCAATACTATAGCTTAAATAGAACCAATTAAATTCGCCGACGCCCGTAAAAGCATATTTGAAGGTTTCTAAAATTGCTGTTAACGGGTTGGCTACCAATACCCAGATATATTTCGGATAGGTCTCCTTCATGACAGAAAGGGGATAAATGACAGGTGTTGCATACATCCACAACTGAACACCGAAGGTGATCATAAATCGTAAATCGCGATATTTAGTGGTCATTGAAGAGATAATCATACCAAATCCAAGGCCCAAGCCACCAAGCATCACAACGAGTAAAGGAACAAGGAGGATAGCCAGATTGATATGAAAATCTATGCCAGTCGCAAAATAATAGATATAAACAGCCAGGAACAATGTGAATTGGATGGCCATCTTGATAAGATTGGAGATGACAATAGAGAGTGGCACTACCAATCTCGGGAAATAGACCTTTCCGAAAATGGCTTGGTTTGCATTGAATGTATCGGAACATTTACTTAGACAATCCTGAAAGTAGTTCCAGCATACAAGGCCTGCTAAATAAAAGACCGCCTGAGGAATACCATCTGTGGAAATACCAGCAATACCGCCAAATACAAACATAAACATGATGGTGGTGAAGAGGGGCTGGATGACAAACCAGAGTGGCCCCAGAATAGTTTGTTTGTAGAATGTAATGATGTCGCGTTTGACATACATCGCCAACAGATCACGATAGCGCCATACTTCACCTAAGTCTATGCTCAGGAGATTAATTTTATTTGTTATAATGATATCCCAGTCTTTATTCATACATTAGTCATTTATTCATTGTTATCTGCAAATATACAATTATTATATGATATTACAAAGGAATTTACATATTTTATTTGTTTCTTTATGTCGTATGCTCGGTGTGGATGAAGTCGGTATTCTTTCTGTCCATGTGAAGAACGTTTTTGAGCATGCGAAGGACGAGTCCTGGAATAGTCAGGACTTTTGAGAATGAACGGAAACGAATCTCACTGGGAATTGCTACGAATAATGATAGTCCTAAGATGGCCAGCGTAATCCACCATTTCTCGCACCATGATGGCATGGCAATGGTCATAAAAATAGAAATGACTGTTAATAGTACAATCAAAATGGATCTTGGAATCAATGCTTGCTGAATGGTTTTGTCAACAAAGTTGACCTTTCCATGAACTAGTGCACCTGGGATTTTGGGTAGATTGCTCATAAGGCTCTGTACCTGCGCTGTCATCCAGCGCATACGCTGTTTCTGGAAATTATCCTGATTGCTGACTTTCTCGTCGAATACATGAATATCTGGTGCATATTTGATGAAAACTTCCTGATGGAGTAGGAGGGCTTCCATTTCACGGTCTTCGCCTGCTGTTGAGAGCTGGAAAACATTCTTCTTAAATAGTTCGTAATTGAAGCACATGCCAGAACCAATAAGGGCAGAAGACAACCCAAGGCGATTATGAGCCTTACGGAATAAAGTGTTGTTGATTTCTTCGCTGGCACCATCAAGTACGGCTACGTCGTTGTTGGCATTCTTGGCGCAGCGATGACACTGGATAGCATCATATACAGAACACAAGATATTCAGTTGTGACAGAAATTCTGGACGCACTACGTTGTCTGCATCGAGTACAACGACATTATCAAATGTCTCTGGTATCTCATTGATGGCATACTGCATAGCCTTTGCTTTCGAACTCTTTTCAAAAGTCGGTGTAAGCAATGTAATAGGGAGCGTACGCAAATATTCGTTAGTCTCAGGTTGCATATGGTCTGAGATTACGGCAACCGTATAAAGGTCGGCAGGATAATCTTGTTCTAAAAAATGCTCTACGGCATTGATGATGACGCGGTCCTCGTTATATGCAGGGTAGAGAACGAGAAATTTTGTCATTCTGTTACTGAGGGCTGCAGCATGAATGGCTATGCGGTCCTCTTTCTCGTAAAAGAGGGATATGATTGCGAAAAACACAACATAGGCTACGGAACCTAAGATAATCACCCAAAGTGTAATGTCGAGAATGTGTAGTATCTGCCAAATCATAATATATACAGAACTTTAATTTGTTTCTTTTTTCTTGTTAAATAGTTTGGTGGTGATGATGCCCCAAAGTGTTATAAATGGAGAGCGCAGGAACGTGCGATCCCACATTTCATCTACCAGATAATCAGGAGTGGCCAGTGCAAAGAAGAATAGTGCCAAGGAGCCTAATATCCACCATTTGATGACTAATGTCAGATAAATGAATGGAAGAACTATGCTCATCAACATGATGATTCCCATCATACTTGTACGTGGCATCAACATCCACTGAATCAGTTTGTCGGCCCAATCGTATTGCTTCCTGAATATCGCTCCAGGAAGGTATCTGATATTTTTAAGAAGGTTTTGAAACTGCTGTAATGTCCAACGCCCATGCTGTTCATTCATCTTGCTGGTGGTTCTTTTCTTTTCACCATAAAGCAAGATGTTATCAAAATAGTCTATAAAATAACCTTGTTTCAGTAAGAGTGCCTCTAACTCTTTATCTTCACCTGATGTTCTGGTTTTCATGACATTAGCCTTGAACCAGTTGAAATCATATGCTGTTCCAGAACCAGCCAAGGCGGCAGAAATGCCTAAATTGATATGACCTTTACGGAAGATGTTATTGTTGATTTCTTCGAAGATAGACCCCATACGTGCGGCAGCCGTATCTCTGTTTCGAGAGATGCGGTGCATTTGTATGGCTTTAGTGGCTGCTGTCTCAAAGGCATCATTCACCTTGGTCAGGAAATCTTGTTCAACGATGTTGTCAGCATCTAACACTAATGCTATATCGTAAATTTTGAATTCTGGTAGCTTAATGATTGCATATTGTAGTGATTTTGCTTTCGAACTTTCTGCAAAATCTGGTGTAAGCAGGGTGATGGGGTATTGAGCCAATCGCATGTTGGTGATCTCTGATTGGTGGTCGGAAACCACTACGACGTCAAATAGGCGTTGTGGATAGTCCTGACTTAGTATCGATACTACAGCCTGTTCAATCACATGGTCTTGTTTATGTGAAGGAATGATGATAGCAAAGCGGTTCTGATTTTTGATATTGGTATTCACCGTATCTCTGGTAAATAGAGAGGCAATAGAAAATACGCCAAGGTAGAGTACCGTTCCACCTACAATAATAAATAGAAACCAATCGATAATATTTAATAGAATCCAGAAATCCATAAATTATTTAGTGAATAATGATGAGTGAAAAGTGACTAGTCCTTTGCAGACGGCTTTGACTAAATCAAATCTGCCTTGGGAGAGGTATTTGATGATATCTCGAATGGCAACGAGGCCAATCAAGTATATATAAGATAGGTATTTGTTGATACCTTGATAGTTGCGTTTTACAAATAGCAGCCTGTTACGAGTGATGTAGTAGGTGCGTAGTGGACTGTTCTGTCCTGTTGTCTGACTTTCCTTGTGATAAACCGTGCAGGCAGGATCGTACCAGATTTCGTAGCCAGCGCGAGTGAACATCATCGACCAGTCAAGTTCTTCGTAGTATAAGAAGAAACACTCTGGCATGAGTCCGGTCTTAGCGATGGCTTCGCGCTTAATTAACATGGCGGCACCATGTGCATAAGGTGTTTTATGAGGTGTATCGTATTGCCCACGATCTTCTTCACCGAAGCCAATGGCTTGGTTCCTCACTGTGATTGGTGATAATGGCGTATAGCCTGTAAACTGAATAGGATTCGTGCCCCATGAAAAACGAAGCTTAGGACAGACTACACCAATCTTATCAGATGATTCCAATCTGTTGATGAGTGGTTCTATATTGAAGTCTTTAAAGAAGGTGTCGTTGTTGATAAGTAAGATGTATTTTCCTTTGGCCTCTTTGATGCCCAGATTGTTGCCACCAGCGAAGCCAAGATTCTTTTCGCTGCGAATGACCTTTACGTGGGGATAGAGTGAGGAAATGACACTCGCTTCGTCTTCTTTGGAGGCATTATCTACCACAATCACCTCCATATCGTCGCTGAAGGGGATTGAATCAATTAGTTCACAGGTGTCTTTTAACCCGTTATAATTGATTGTGATGATAGATAATCTATACTCGTTTTGCACGCTTCTTCTCTAATTTTAATCGTCTCTTTTCTGCTTCTTTTTCTAATTCTTTTGCTTCGAATAGTTCAAAGTCTTTCTCTATTTGGGGTAAGAGGAATACTGTGGACATACCACCATAGAAAATCACAATATTGGGGAACTGCATCAAGATCTGATTGGCGTAGCCACCAAGATGGAGCGCTGCGAATGATGCACACCAAGCTGCTCCTATGCCCATGAGTGAACGATTCTTGATTTTAAAGAACACGGTAGAGCTTCCTGCTATTAAGATGATAAGATTGCAAATAGCAAACCATGAAACTCCAATCCATCCTGTTCTTACCCATATAAATACATATTCAGAGTCAGGCGGAATCTGAGATACAATCTTGAATTTGTTCCATGCGGGAATATCTCTCTCAAAAATACCAATACCGATGCCCCATGGCGCATCTTTCATGTATTTTGAGATGGCGGCTTTGTTGACGTCTCGTACATTTGCGGAAGCGTCTTCTGGGTTAAATGCAGATCTCATGCGTCGAATTTGGTTGTTTCCTTGGCCAATGTCTGTGAACATCAGCATGCCAATAAACAAACCGAAGATGATAGAAACAGGAACGATGATTTTTACTGATTTTGATAGTATGAGGAATACCATAAATCCCGCCATCATACAGAAAATGGCTGTTCGTGTTCCAGATTGAAACATACCCCATGTTGTTAGGAGTCCTACTACACCAAAGAAAATTTTATGCTTTCTTACTTTATTTGTAATTGCAATAACAAAGAACGATACGGAGGCACACGCCATGTGGATGCCGAAATTAGCAGCATCAGTAAAAGTTCCAAAATATCTGACTATACCATTAACTATGTGTTGTTTTGCATGATTTTGTGCAAATAGCCAATTCATCTCTGCTGCGTCCCAACCGATATTTATTTGTTTCCAACACCAAAAAATAGCAAATAATGCACAAAAGGCCCATGCTTTGTATAGTTGATATATTCGTTGTGGGGTGTTAATATATAAGGCAAACACAATGACTGCGTAAAGTAATTGAAATGCCATTAATCGGATGCCTGTAAACCAGGCGTTTACATTCATACCTAAGCCACATGTGTCATTGAGGACTTCAAGCGTACAGAATGCACACCAACCTAAAACTGCAAGAGTCATGAAATTGGCACAGTTCCCAAAATTTGTTTCACGCAAATCGATGATGGCAATAGCGATAAGTACTAATTCAAGTAGTTCATTCGGTAAGGAGGCTGGTAAAGGCAGCATACCCTCTTTGCCAAGAAACATGACATAATAGTTGATGACAAACAGCGCCCAAAATGAGAACATCCTATAACTGAATGCTAAATATACTACGACTATGGATATTGGGACTGCCAGTACCATAGCCATGCCGTTTACTCCAGAATTCTTAAATGAGTACAAACTAAGCAAAAACAGGAGAAAGAGTATTAAGACTCTTCCTCCGTTTTCATGGGCGTATTCGGATATTCTATTGGAATAAACTTTGTTTACCATTATTTTGCATGACTATTTTCAACTGCAGTCAGACCCATTTGTGACATGCGATAGATGAAATTGTTGAACGATGTGTATGGTGGTAACTGTCCAACAAATTCTTCAACCGCATAGCGTTGACATTCTGTCAAGTACATAAAGAGAGAATTCTTGTTCACTAAACGTTCATTCAATTCTTTGAGCGCCTTTTGGTCTACATCTTTCCAAGTACGGTTGGCTCTCGTTACCATCAGATTGATGGTGCCCATATTGAGTAGAGCTGATGGAATAGAGTTGTCGTCCAAATTGGGATACTCGACAATAGCAATTTCGTTAGGCAAAATATCTGGGCATATATCTTTGATATCTTTTGCCATGATGAAACGGCTGTCTTCTGCCAAGAAGTCCTCATCGTAAGTGATACGACGTACCTGCAAACCTATTGATATCCAATAGTTTTCGAGCTCTTGTGCAATATAACTCTTACCATTGGCGGCATCAGTAGATATGAGGTTAAGCACATTTTGTTTGCCTTCTTCGAATTGAGGCAAGAGCGCTTTGCTTAACTGACGTAGTGCCATGTCGGCAATGGTCTTATTGAAGCGGCGATAACGTAAATTACTCTCCTTAGGGAAACAACCCATAACTGGTATCTTGGTGATACGCTCTGTACGCATACGGTCGCGAAGTGTTCTGTCTAACAGTTCTATGATGAAGAAATACATAGCTGTCAACATGAACGTAACCATAAATGCACCCAATAGAACCATCATACGGTTGGTTGGTTGGGCGTTCATGGGGAACATGGGTGGGTTTAATACACGGAGTGTTGCTGTCGTCATTTGTAAGTTCTTCTGGCGCAAACGAGCGGAATTTAATGCGCCGAGCATTGACATATAGTTCCCCTCAATAAAGGCTATGTGGCGATCTTTACGGGAAATCGTAGCTCCAATAGGCGCATAGAAAAGAAATTCCTTGTCTATCTTTTCACGCATGACATCTTGAGCGCTTTCATGGGCTTTCGCTTCTTCTAATTTTAATACTTCGTTAAGCCATTTGTCAATCATGCCGCTCGCTTTGGTACCAGTCTCTGTGTTGTAGTTTCCTGCTTCGATATCCTTTACAAGCCCTCTTACGTTATTTGAGGCTTCTTGAAGCATTCTTTGTGCTTTAGCAAGTTCTTGCTGGGTTTCAACCTCACTTCCTCCTCCCTCACTGCTCATGAGACGGAGATTTGAAATACGTGACTGGATGCGTGAAATATCAGTCACTTGATTAGTGAAATCCTTATTGGCTTTAA
Source organism: Prevotella sp. P6B4 (assembly GCF_000619985.1). Classification (NCBI taxonomy): domain Bacteria; kingdom Pseudomonadati; phylum Bacteroidota; class Bacteroidia; order Bacteroidales; family Prevotellaceae; genus Prevotella; species Prevotella sp. P6B4. The sequence continues at coordinate 65,008 of NZ_JHVE01000015.1, read as the reverse complement.
TAACCTTTGCACGATCACCTAACTGACGCTCCAAATAGTTCATCAGTGCGCGTGTGGTCGTTTTTGTGATCATCAAATTATTGTCTGTCGTTTTTTGAGTCGCATCCATTCCAGACAATAATTTTGTTTGTTCAGCATAGTTGATGATACGCTTCTCTACGTTATAGCGGATCAGATCGTCCTCTGCATTTGTCAAAATGCGGTACAAGCGGGCTACCTCACGTTCGAAGAACTTGATAACATTGTTTGTCTCTCCATAGCGAAGTAAAGCATATTGACGTGCAAAGACGTCATTTAATATATCTAAGGTGTTATAGGCAATACCTGCATCATTAGCAGAATAACCGATGTCGATAATATCACTTCTGGAAAGTTGTACAACTTTTAATCTACCAGTAATACTGTTAATGCCAAAATAGGGATGATAATTGGTTAAACCAAAAATATAGTTGTCAGCAGAAGGGCGCTCGTATGCCTTCAAGTTTGCATACGTCGCATTTTCACTATTATGGTTAATGAGCGCTTTAACTTCTGCAGGAACACTATTATAAAGTTGGCGGAAATGTTCTGCAGATATGTAGTTGTTATCTTTATTCAGATTACCATACATCATACAGCGTGCAAATAGGCGTAGGGATACCTCATGGATGGTTGCATCTGTAGTGATGAGTAATATGAGGTTGGTCATGTTGGTTTGCGGATTTCCACCAGCAGTACCAGAACCACCTTCGATATTGTATGCTGTAATCATACCAGTGTAAATGGTCGTATTTGTATTGAAAATACGTTCCATGTTTCGGGTAGAAAACCAAGCCACCACCAATGCTATCATGGGCAGGATGACGAGGTACCATCTAATCTTAAATAGAAATCTAACAATATATCGAAATAGATCCATCGTTTCAAATCTTTAATTGTTACTTTTGCCTTTTGGCTGCTTTGGCTGCTGCTTTTTCTGCTTTTGCCTCTGCCTTTTCTAATTTTTTAATTTTGTCATTTTCTTCTTTCTCTAAAGCCTTGATTCGTTTCTCGTTCGCCTTATTTTCTTTGGCTAGTTCTTTAGGCGTTTTATGAATACTCTTATCAAGCGTTATCTCTGTAGTAGCATTCGTTATAATGGGCGTATGTGTCAAAATTTCAAGCGTGATGATATCTGTTGTTATAGTTGTTTGCAACTGTTGATAATTAGCAACTTCACCACTCTCAAATCTTTTAGTTGCTGCGTAGGATGAGATATCCATATTGCCATTCTCAAAATCTTCACGATCAAGTGCGCCTGCACCTTGGTAAGCTGCTGCAGCTTCTCCCATGGTCTTCAATGTTATTAAGTTATTCGTGATTTTTATAAATAGGGTAGCAATCTGTAGCTTAAGCTCATCATATGCAATATCTTTTTTGATAACAGCTTGCTCAACATCAATTCTCTTTCTTTTAACGGCAGCAGTTAAATCCAAAATGTCTTCAACAGGTATCGCTAAATTAATACCGATATTCCAATATGATTGTTGAGAACCTTGATATTGATAGATAACAGGGCTGTAGGCTGAAGAATTGTTGCCATACATGTCTGCCATACCAAAACTATAACTGGCATGTCCGGTTACATAAGAAAAAATGTGTCGTTTTTGTTTTGCAACCTCCATCTCAGCTAATTGACGAGCCTTTTCTAATGTTAATATCTGGGGATTCGTCTTTGCGTTCTCGAACAAAACTGCCAATGGAGGAAGGTGAAATTCAGAAAAGTTGATGTCTTTTTCGTTGCTGGAATCAAAGAAACCGGCGCTAATGCCGCTCTCATTGAATTGAGCAAAGGCTGTAGTGCTTGCAAAGGTTGTAGCAAAAATAAATATCAGACGTCTGAATTTGTTCATTGCAATCTGGATTTAGTTACACATTTTCCTTCTGTACGAAGGCAAAGAAGGTACGGAACAGTATCTTCATATCCAACCAGAAGTTGTAGGTCTGACCGTACTTGATATCGAGTTGCTTACGCTCCTCGGCTGACATCATGCCGCCCTTGCCGCGCTCTTCAACCTGCCAGAGACCGGTTAAACCTGCAGGGGCCATAAAGCGGTCGATACTTGTATCGATGGTCAACTTCTCAGCTTCGTAGAGTGGGAGAGGGCGGTTTCCAACGACTGACATGTCGCCCTTGAGGATATTGAGGAGCTGGGGCAGCTCGTCGATGCTGAACTTACGAATAAATCTTCCAACTTTCGTGACGCGTGGGTCGTTCTCAATCTTGACAAACGCATTCTCAATCTCTTCTTTCTTCTCTCGGCTATAGTCGGTTTCTGAAATAACGAAATCGTCACCCACCAGCATCACTTCATCATCACTGATCATCATATCGGTGTCGTCGCCAATGCTCATCATCATATCGGCTTCCAAATCCAGTTTGCTGATTTTCTTGACGGTTTTTTCTTCCTTCTTTGTCGTCTCAGTATACTGATTCCCAGCTTCTTTGGCTACTTCCTTGAGGCGTTCCTCCGCATCTTGATACATAGAGCGGAACTTCAGGAAATTGAAGATGGTGTAATTGGCACCTACACGTTTAGACTTGAAGATAACAGGACCTTTGCTCTCCAAACGAATGGCAATCGCTGTGAGGATAAAGATAGGAGACAAGAGAATAAGCGCTGTCAATGCAAAAAAGACATCGAATACTCTCTTCCACATTGGTATCTTAAAGCGCAGCATACGATATTTGGGCTGCTGATCGTCGAATAGCATGTTTTCACGGTCTGAGATGAACTGAATCTTCTTATTGAACTCGGTAATAGACGCGTTGGTATCGAGAGTGTCGTTGATACCACTTCTTTGATATTTTGAACGGTTTTCTGGTGTAAGTTCCTTGGTGAGTAGAATAATATAGATGTGCTTGTTCTTTTTCTTTAAATAGGTGATAGCATTAATGTCTTCACTTTGCTCGCCTTGTTCATAAAAGACGATAAAATGCTCATTACGGACATGCGTAGAGCACGCCGAGGCCGCATCTTTGTAATTCCTTGTGTATTGCACCAATCGGCCGGGGATGTATTTTAACCGCTCCTCGGTTTTGGGATTGCTGCCAAGATATACAACACCTATCATATTATTCTATTTAGGGAATAATCTTCTTTACTCGTATCTTTAACTCCATGGGGTTAAAGGGCTTGACGATATAGTCCTCTGCACCAATCTCCAACAAGCGGATACGCTCACTGGTGGAGTCTTCGCTGGATAGCATAATGACAGGAATCTGCTTGAATAACTCGTTCTGCTTGATCCACTCCAAAAAGTCATCGCCACGCATTCCAGGCATACGAATATCAGAAATGATGAGATCGGGGGTATTTCCCGCCTGCAACCATTTTACTCCCTGTAAACCATCGGGCAGCCATTGTACATCATAGTCGCTCATCAAATAGATAGAGAGAACCTTTGCGATAGTCTCTTTGTCGTCAAGTATTAGTATTTTTTTCTTCATATATGAATTATATTAATTCTGGTAATTACGTTATTCTATTGTGCAAAGGTAAACAAAAAAATTAAATTCAGCTCAAAATTACGTAAAAAAATCACTTTTTTATGGAAAAAAGTTGTTTGATTGAGATTTTTTAGGGAAATTTGCAGTTGAAACGTATTATAATTAGAAGTGATTCAAACATATAGTATTATGGCAAATAGATATCTATTAGGTTTTGATGTCGGTAGCTCGTCAGTGAAGGCATCATTGGTTAACGCCGATAATGGCAAGTGTGTTGCAACAGCTTTCTATCCAGAAAAGGAAGCTCCTATTATGGCTGTGAAGGCTGGCTGGGCAGAACAAGATCCTCAGATGTGGTGGGATAATGCCAAGTTGAGCCTGCAGAAGATTATGAAGGATTCAGGGGCTACGGCTGATGAAATCAAGGCAATTGGTATTTCATACCAAATGCATGGCTTGGTTTGCGTGGATAAGGATCTCAAAGCCTTGCGTCCCGCTATTATCTGGTGCGACTCACGTGCTGTTCCTTATGGAGAAAAGGCTTTTAAAGAGCTGGGTGCAGACCAGTGTCTGAGCCATCTGCTCAATTCACCTGGTAACTTCACAGCAGCCAAGTTGGCTTGGGTGAAGGAGAATGAGCCAGAGTTGTACAATAAGATTTACAAGATCATGCTGCCTGGTGATTATATCGCTATGCGATTGAGCGGTGTTGCTAATACGACAGTTAGCGGATTGTCAGAGGGTATGTTCTGGGATTTCAAGAACAATCGTGTGGCTGATTTCCTGATGGATTATTATGGATTCGATAACTCGTTGATAGCTGACATTGTTCCAACTTTTGCGCAGCAGAGCGTTGTCAGTGCAGAGGCTGCAGCTGAAATGGGTTTGAAGGCCGGTACGCCAATCACTTATAGAGGTGGTGACCAACCTAACAATGCACTGTCGTTGAATGTGTTGAATCCTGGCGAGATTGCTGCTACTGCAGGAACCTCAGGTGTGGTATATGGTGTGCTTGGTGATGTAAACTATGATCAGCAGAGTCGTGTCAATACTTTTGCTCATGTGAATCATACTGCAGATCAGACTCGATTGGGTGTGTTGCTGTGTATTAATGGTACTGGTATCCTGAATGCTTGGACTCATCGTAACATCACTCCTGAAATCGGTTATGCAGAGATGAATGAGCTGGCTGCCAGCGTGCCTATTGGTAGTGAGGGTGTTACTGTTATTCCTTTCGGAAACGGTGCTGAGCGCGTGTTGGAGAATCAGGAGATAGGTTGCTCTATCAATGGGCTCAACTTTAATAAGCACAATAAAGCTCATTTGGTTCGTGCTGCTCAGGAGGGTATCGTTTTCTCATTCTGCTATGGTATGGAAATTATGCAGCAGATGGGTATGGATATCAAGAAGATTCATGCAGGTAAAGCCAATATGTTTTTGAGTCCCTTGTTCCGCAATACACTGGCTGGCGTAAGTGGAGCTACCATCGAACTGTATGATACAGATGGCTCTGTAGGTGCTGCCAAGGGTGCTGGCTTGGGTGCCGGTATCTATGCGAATGCTGCTGAGGCTTTTGCTTCTTTGGATAAGCTGGAGGTGATTGAGCCGGATGTTGCACACCGTGCAGAATATCAGGCGGCTTATGAAGCTTGGAAAGCTACGTTAAAGAAAAATTTGTAATAAAATAAACCCTCGCTTAACGGCGAGGGCTTGTTTTTTTTGTATGCGGTATAAATGATAGAATTAATTTAAACTATCCTTGTACCAATTGAAAAGCTTGCATACGCCATCCTCAATCTCTACTTTGTGGGTCCAGCCGAGAGAGTGAAGCTTAGAAACATCGATGAGTTTACGCATTGTACCATCGGGTTTAGAAGTGTCGAACTTTACTTCTCCTTCAAAACCAACTGCTTTTACAACCAATTGTGAAAGTTCGCGAATTGTAAGTTCTTTTCCAGTACCTACATTAATGTGGCAATTGCGAATCTCGCCGAGTGCAGGAATAGCTCCACCACGACCTGCAGAGTGGTTGCGGTCGACAGCACCATCTGTAGATGCACCATAGTGAACAGATGAATATTTCTCGATGCCGATAATGTCACTAAAGTTGACATTTAACAGGACGTGTACGGATGCATCGGCCATATCTTCACTCCATAAGAATTCGCGAAGAGGCGTGCCAGTTCCCCACAATGTAACCTTATTGTTCTCAATGCCATATTTTGCTAAGACTGTCAAGATTTCTTGCTGAGAAGCTTCGCCGTTGACACCTTCGACCGGGCGTTTATTCAAGTCGATGGCTATCTTATCCCAAGCGCCATCATGGATAAGCTTGGCAAGGTAGATCTTGCGCATCATAGCCGGCATGACGTGGCTGTTTTCTAAATGAAAATTGTCGTTGGGACCATATAGGTTGGTCGGCATTACGGCAATATAGTTGGTGCCGTATTGCAGATTGTATGATTCACACATCTTCAGGCCAGCAATCTTGGCAATGGCATATTCCTCGTTGGTATACTCCAAGGGCGAGGTCAACAGGCAATCTTCCTTCATAGGTTGGGGGGCATTCTTGGGGTAGATGCAGGTCGAACCTAAGAAGAGTAATTTCTTGACACCGTGAGCGTATGCTTCGGAAATGACGTTGCACTGAATCTTCATGTTCATCATGATGAAATCAGCGCGGTAGAGTGAGTTGGCCATGATACCACCTACAAAAGCTGCTGCCAAAACGACTGCGTCAGGGCGTTCTTCGTCGAAGAACTGTTTAACAGCTACTTGATCTGTGAGGTCGAGTTCTTTGTGTGTGCGACCCACCAGGTTGGTATAGCCTCGCTGGAGCAAATTATTCCAAATAGCGGAACCCACAAGTCCATGGTGACCCGCTACGTATATCTTACTATCTTTACTGAGCATCGTCCATTTGGGCTTTTAAAAACAATTTCTTAACGAACTTCATGTCGTGCTGAACCATAATCTTGACCAATTCCTCAAATGAGGTCTTCTGGGGATTCCAGCCTAACTTGGCTTTAGCCTTTGCGGGGTTGCCCAGCAGCTGATCTACTTCGGCAGGGCGGAAGTATTTAGGATCGACCTCGACTAAGGCTTTGCCGGTAGCCTTGTCGTAACCCTTTTCGTCGACGCCGTCACCGCGCCACTCGAGTTCGATGCCTACCTCTTTAAAGGCAAGAGTGGCAAACTCTCGAACGGTATGATATTCGCCAGTTGCAATCACGAAGTCGTCGGGCTCGGGCTGTTGGAGAATGAGCCACATACACTCAATATAGTCCTTGGCATATCCCCAGTCACGCAGTGAATTCAGATTTCCTAAATATAGCTTATCCTGATAGCCTTGAGCGATACGGGCTGCTGCCAGTGTAATCTTTCGGGTGACGAAAGTTTCGCCACGACGCTCACTCTCGTGGTTGAAGAGGATACCATTACAGCAGAACATGTTGTAAGACTCACGATAGTTCTTCATAATCCAGAAACCATAGAGCTTGGCTACAGCGTATGGTGAACGAGGATAGAATGGGGTTGTCTCAGACTGGGGAACTTCCTGCACCTTACCATAAAGCTCAGATGTTGATGCCTGGTAGATACGACAGGTGTCGGCCAGACCAGCGATGCGAACAGCCTCCAACAAGCGGAGTACACCATTAGCATCGGTATCGGCTGTATATTCTGGAACGTCGAATGATACTTTGACGTGACTCTGGGCTGCCAAATTGTAAATCTCTGTTGGTCGGATTTTAGAAATGACGCGAATCAGTGATGATGAATCGGTCATGTCGGCCCAGTGGAGATTGATGAGGCGTGATTTCTTCATGTCGCGAACCCACTCGTCGAGATAGAGATGCTCAATTCTTCCAGTATTGAATGATGAAGAACGGCGCATCAGTCCGTGAACTTCATAACCTTTTTCAATCAAAAACTCGGCCAGATATGATCCATCCTGACCGGTAATACCTGTAATAAGGGCAACTTTTTTATCCATATAGTTTTAATTATTTCCAGAGAATTGCTTGATGCGCTGTTCCTCTGATAGTTTGCAAATGAGTAAGGTGTCGTCGTTCTCGGCTACGATATAGCCATCAAGACCTTGGATGACCACCTTCTTTTCCTGTACGGTATGCACAATACAGTTGTGACTCTCAATGAGATTGATATTCTCGCCAATGCAGGCGTTGCCATAAAGGTCTTTCTTGGTTTGCTCGTGAAGAGAACCCCAGGTTCCCAAATCGCTCCAACCAAAGTCTGAAGGACATACAAAAATTTCTTCGGCCTTTTCCATGATGGCATAGTCGACAGAGATGTTTTCGCATTCAGGGAACAAACGGTTGATTTCTTCCTGTTCTTTGTCTGTTCCGTATATGGGGAGTAACGATTCGAATAGTTTTGCCATCGAAGGCTGGTAGATACGGAATGCATTGACAATCGTATTGACATTCCAGATAAAGATGCCGGCATTCCAGAAGTAATTATTCTTCTTAATGTAGCCAAGAGCTGTCTCGAGATTGGGCTTCTCGCGGAACGAATCGACTCTGAAAATCTCTTTGTTGCGGAGAGAGCTGGTGCTGAGATCGGCTTGTATGTAGCCATATCCAGTCTCGGGGCGGTTAGGCTTCATACCTAATGTCACAATGGCATCAGTCTCGCTGGTGAATTGCATGCATTCTTTGATGACACGCTGAAATTCTGTCTTGTCGGTTACAATGTGGTCGCTTGGTGTGACTACAATGTTGGCTTTGGGGTCTTTTGACTTGATGCGCCAGCTGACATAGGCGATGCATGGTGCTGTGTTCCTGCGACATGGCTCGCAGAGGATGTTTCCTGCTGGCATATCAGGCAATTGCTTTTTTACGATATCCTGATATTTCTGGTTGGTAACTACCCAGATATTCTCTGGCTTAACCAGATTGCCGAATCTTTCTACTGTTAATTGGAGTAATGACTTGCCAACGCCGAGGACATCAATAAACTGCTTAGGGTTCTCGGTAGTACTCATTGGCCAGAAGCGGCTTCCTACGCCGCCCGCCATGATGACTAAATGGTTATTTGTTCTTGCCATAATCGTTGTTTGCTGATAATCTTGCGCAAAAATACAAATAATAATGGAAAATAAAGAATAATTAAGTAAATATTTGCTATTTACATGTTCTTTTCTTATTTCTGCTTAAGTTTTCGTTTGATGACGAAATAAATGACAGCCACAATAATTAATCCTATGATGGCGAACTTGATATATTCGGCGTATTCGCTGATCTTGTCGTTCAACTGCTCCTCGGGAACAATAGCATGTAGGTACCAGCCCATTAAGGCTAAAACACTATGCCAGCCGCCAGCGCCAATTGTGGTGAATAACAGAAATTTACCGTAGTGCATTCTTGCCAGTCCGGCTGGGATAGAGATCAAGTGGCGGATAACTGGAACGAAACGGCCTGTTAACGTTGCTGCAATGCCGTGGTCGTCAAAGTATTTCTCACTTTTTTCGACTTTCTCCTGATTCAAAAGACACATCTTGCCCCATTTGCTGTTGGCAAACTTGTAAATGACAGGACGTCCCACATATAATGCTACAAAATAGTTGATACTTGCACCTACATCTGCACCTAATGTCGCAAATAGAATGACCAGGAATACGTTCAGTGAGCCGCTTGCTGCATGGTATGCGGCAGGGGTGACAACAAACTCTGATGGTACGGGAACAACTGTGCTTTCTAATAACATCAGAATGAAAATGGTTGGATACCAACCTAATGTGTTGAGAATGTTGTTGATGAAATTCATATCAATCCAGTGGGTGATCTAGTGTATAATCGTAATAATCTTTGGGGGACAGATCTTCGGGGAAGAGATTTCCTAATACATCTTTAGCTTCTTCGGGATTGCAGTCACAAGCTTTCTTGAGATAATAGAGAGCCTCATCGTTCTTGTTTAAATCTCGGCAACATAATGCCATATAGGAATAACCTTCCTTATAGTCGTTGCCCATCGCCTTGAAAAGCTCTTTATATGCCTTGTATGCATATTCCAATTTGTTGTTGTCCTGATAAGAGATGATGATTCGGAGTTGGATATTGGGATCATTGTCTGATGCTTTCAAAACGTCGTCGAATACTTGTCTGGCTTTTTCGTCCAACTTGTTTGCTAAGAGAATATGTCCCTTGATTACGGCAAACTGAAAGTGATTGCAGTCAAGCTTGTCTGTCATGTCCAGGCACCAGAGGGCCTGGTCCATTTGGCCTAATGTGTTATAGACTAATGCCATATCCTGATATATTTCTGGTAGAAAGAAAGAGTCTGTAGCACATATACTGGCTGCTTTTTGTAGATTTTGTAAGGCTTCATTGAGCTGCCCCTTATTATTCTGACAAGCTGCAAGCTGCAAGTAAGCAGTGGCGTCATCAGGTCTTTTTTCAATATATTTTTGAAGACATTCGATAGCCTCTTCATAATTCTTTAGACTGAACAGAATGTTACCTTTCGTATGTAAGGCATCGACCTCATTCGGGTCAATAGCGATGGCAAAATCGCAACTTGTCAGAGCTGCTCCATAGTCTTCATTTATATACTGGACGCCAGCCAAGGCATTCCAATAAGTGGCAGAGTAGGGGTCATTATCGAGTAACTCATTAAAAATTTTCTCGCTTTCCGAAAATTTTCCTATCCCGAAAAGCGTACGAGCCAATGTCTCTTTGAACTCAACCGATTTGAAATCGGTGATTAGAGCTAGCCATTCGAAGGCGTTATGGAACTGTTCGTAGTCGAGATACAGGCTAACAACGCCTTTGCAGAAATCGTTTCTGTCCTCATCTGGAACGTCTTGGAAATACTGTGTCAGCAACTTGTCAGCACTGTCTGTGTCTTCCTTCGAAACCAGAATCTCTGCCTGTAGATAAACTGCTTCGAGTGGATCTAAAGATTGGACTTTTTCTGCATATTGCTCGGCAGTCTCGTAGTCTTTGGCATTCAAAGCTTCACGGGCTTTGTATAGAATGGGACCAACGGCGTCTGGATTAATCTCCATGGCGAGAGAAATAGCTTGCTCGGCTTCGGCTGGTCGATTGTTGTAGTGGTAATAATCGGCGATGTCAGCCAAGTCGTCGGCATCCATGTAGATGCGTTCGCCCGACTTGACTGACTCCTCGTATTGGCGTAGGATCTCCTTGAAATCCTCGCTCGAGAAATATTCATGATTGTCTGTCACTGTTTCTTAATTTATTTTTTCCAGGTATCCTTGAGTCCCACCGTCTTGTTGAAGATGGGCTTCTCGGCTGTAGATTCAGAATCAGGTGTAAAGTAACCAATGCGCTGGAACTGCAGATAGGTCAGCGGTTTCATGCCAGCAGCATATGGCTCAATATAGCACTTCTTGATGATGTGCAGGGAATCGGGATTGATAATCTCCTTCATCGCTGTGACTGCATCGCAATTCTTTTCTTCGCGGATGGCTGCCATCTCATCGCGTGGGTTCTCTACTTTCCACAAACGGTCGTAAAGACGAACCTCAGCCTCGACAGCGTGCTTGCAACTTACCCAGTGAAGGGTCTTTCCCTTAATCTTGCGGTTAGAACCGGGCAGACCACTGCGTGATTCTGGGTCGTATGTGCAATAGATGGTGGTAACGTTGCCGTTCTCGTCCTCGTCGCAGGGGTGCTCCTCATTACATTTAATAATGTAGGCGTTCTTCAGGCGGACTTCCTTGCCAGGGGCCAAGCGCATAAATTTCTTCTCGGCTTCCTTCATAAAGTCATCGCGTTCAATCCAGAGCTCGCGAGTGAACTCAACGGTGTGGGTACCATCGGCTTCGTTCTCGGGGTTATTGATGGCTGTGAGCTGTTCAATCTGATTCTCAGGATAGTTGGTGATCACTACCTTTACAGGGTCGAGTACAGCACTTACACGGATGGCACGACTATTCAGGTCGTCGCGAACGGCGCTCTCAAGCAGTGCCATATCGTTGAGCGCATCAATCTTGGTGTAGCCAATCTTATCGATGAACTTGATAATGCTTTCAGGGCTATAACCACGGCGACGGAATCCGCATATTGTTGGCATGCGGGGGTCGTCCCAACCGCTTACCATGTTATTCTGAACCAATGCCAGCAGATTACGCTTTGACATCAGCGTGTAATTGAGGTTCAGCTTATTGAATTCGGTCTGGCGGGGACGGTTGTCCTCGATGTTGTCGGTCTCGCCCTTCCACTCCTTCATCCATGTTACGAACAGATCGTAAAGGGGGCGATGCTCTACAAACTCGAGCGTACACCATGAGTGGGTAACGCCCTCCAGGTAATCGCTCTGGCCATGGGTGAAGTCGTACATGGGGTAAGCATTCCATTTGTTGCCAGTGCGGATGTGGGGGATGTTGAGTACACGATAGATGAGTGGATCGCGGAATAGCATGTTGGGGTGAGCCATGTCGATCTTGGCACGAAGTACCAATGTGCCAGGCTCGCATTTGCCGCTATTCATGAACTCAAACAGTTTGAGATTCTCTTCTACAGGACGGTCGCGGAAGGGACTGTTGGTACCAGGGCTGGTGGTTGTTCCCTTTTGCTGGGCAATCACCTCGGCGCTCTGTTCGTCGACATAGGCACGTCCCTGTTCGATAAGCCAAACAGCAAAGTCCCAAAGCTCCTGGAAATAGTCGCTGGCATAGTAGACATTTGCCCACTTGAAACCAAGCCACTTGATATCGTTCTCAATACTTTCAATATATTCTGTGTCCTCTTTGATTGGATTGGTGTCGTCGAAGCGCAGATTGCACTGACCGCCATATTTCTTGGCCAGTCCAAAATCGATGGCAATTGCTTTGGCGTGTCCGATGTGCAAATAGCCATTGGGCTCAGGTGGGAAACGGGTTTGCATTCTGCCGCCGTTCTTACCTTCTGCCAGATCATTGATTACTTTCTGTTCAATGAAGCTAACTGACTTGACCTCTGGTCGAGCCTGCTCACGCTCGGCATCGTTCAAACAAGTTTGACGCTGCTCTCGCTTACTCGCAGCCTTCTTCTCCTCGCTTTCGTTTTTAATAATCTCTTCCATATATAACTTTCAATATCAATATTCAACTTACTTAATTCCTCTCTCGTTTAATGCTTTTGAATACTTGGCTGCATTCTTTAAGTGCTCCTGATAGGTCTTGGCAAAGTTATGGGTGCCCGAGAAATCCTCTTTGGCGCACATGTACAGATAGTCGTGGGCAGTACGATTCAATACGGCATCGATACCTGCGATGGACGCAATCTTAATAGGACCAGGAGGAAGGCCGGTATTTTTGTATGTATTGTAAGGACTGTCGAATTGTAACATGTTGTGGTAGATGCGCTTGATTGCGAAATCTTTTAAGGCATACTTGATGGTGGGATCGGCCTGAAGTGGCATGTCTGCTTTCAGACGATTAAGATACATGCCGGCAATCATGGGCTTTTCAGCATTATTCGCCGTCTCCTCGTCAATGATGCTGGCCAGGGTACATACCTCTTCTGTACTCAGACCCAGTGCCTCAGCTTTGATGGTGCGCTGAACATTCCAGAAATTCTCGTGTTCCTTTTTCATGCGCTTCATCAGATTCTCTATGGAGATATTCCAATAGACTTCGTAAGTGTTAGGTACGAACAGGCAGGCAATAGTTGCAGTATCGTAGCCTTGCTGTGCACAGAATGATGAGTCGCTCAGCAAGATGGCCACAGCAACACTGTCCATCATCAGTTTTTTGGATAGAACGCCAGCAAGGCGGTCCATCGTTCTGCTTTCTGGAATGGTCAGACGCACAGGCTCCTGATGCCCGTTCTTCAGGTTGCGGAATAACCGGATAGTGCTATCGCCAGGCTTAATAGCGTAGCGTCCACTTCTGATATGAGCGCAATAACCGCCGTGGCGTGCCAGCATCTTTAAAGCAATCAGACCATGATCAGATGCTATCGGCTCAAGCTTTACACATACCGAATCGAGATTGTCGTTGTCGTCAATATACACGTATTCGGTGGTGTCGAGTTTTGAAAAACTCCCCACAAAATAGTAAAAACCGATGGCAATGATTCCTAGTACACATATAATGACAGGAACCAGATAGCGCCATTTTTTTATCCAATTCATCTTCATAATCTTGAAAAAACGCTGCAAAGTTACAAAAATCTCTTCACTCTTATCGCTAATTTCTCATTTTTTTGTATCTTTGCCCTAAAATATAGCTTATGAAACTCAAGTTTTCTATACAATATGGCACTCAATGGGGGCAAAACCTATATGTGGTGATCTGTTATCGGAGTATCGACCAGACTGAAAAGTCTGAACGGCTGATGATGACGACTGCTGATGGCATGGAATGGTTGCTTGAAACAACCGTTCTGGAATCCCGAAAACACCCAATAGCCTCGTTCTCATATCATTATCAGGTGGAAGATGCTGAAGGACATGTGTTGCGTCGTGAATGGGATGCCATTCCTCGTGTATATTATTTTGATTCGTCGAAGGATTATGTGATGGCTGATTTGTGGCGCGATGTGCCATTGCAGTATCATCTGTATAGTAAAGCTTATCATACGACTACTGGATTGGCTGATTCTGATCAGGTAGAACCTCTCCGTGTACCACTTTATCGTAAGACCGTGGTGTTCCGTGTTTCTGCCCCTCAGCTTCAAAAGGGACAGTCGGTGGCTGTAATTGGCTCTCATCCGGCTCTCGGTAGTTGGAATGTGGCCCGATACCTGAAGATGGAACCTATAGGGCGTTTCGAGTGGTTGCTTTCTGTGAATGTCGATGCGGTGTTGCTACCCATAGAATATAAATACGTAGTGATTGACAATGAAACCCATGCACTTGTGGCTTGGGAAGAAGGCGATAATCGTACGACTGCGGGTTTGCTGCCTGCTGACCAGACTATGGTGCCTGATGGTACTGTACTGGTGGCTTATGGTGAGAACTTGCGAATGAAAGAGCATATATGGCGTGCAGCTGGAGTGGTTGTGCCAGTATTCTCGTTGCGTAGTAAGCAGTCGTATGGTGTGGGAGATTTCGGCGATCTCTACCGATTCGTTGACTGGTGTGTGGCTACGGGTATGAAGGCTATCCAATTGTTGCCGGTTAACGATACAACATGTTCAAAAAACTGGAGTGATTCGTATCCGTATAATATCGTTTCGGCTTCTGCTCTGCATCCTCATTATCTGGATGTAGAGGCTGTTGGGGTGCTGAAGAATAAAACAAGGATGACTACGTATCATCGTCAGCGCCAGGAACTTAATGCACTTGGCTATAGCGATTATGAGGCGGTGGATCGTGTTAAGCGGGCTTATATTCAGGAACTCTTTGATGAGAAAGGACAACAGATGCTTGAGTCCAAGGAATTCAAAGCTTGGTTTGCCGAAAACCGGGATTGGTTGGTGCCTTACGCCAAGTGGTTGGATGCGCCATTGGGTGTGGTTTACTTTACACAATACCATCTTCACTTACAGCTGAAAGCCGCGGCTGACTATGCTCGTTCAAAAGGTGTCTTCTTGAAAGGAGATGTGCCTATCGGCGTAAATGGTAATAGTGTGGAAACAGCTATCCATCCGGATTTCTTTCACCTTGATGCCCAGACCGGCGCTCCTCCTGATGCATTTGCTCATCAGGGGCAGAATTGGGGATTTCCTACCTACAACTGGAAGGGTGAGGTGATAGAGTGGTTCCGTCGTCGACTCCAATGGATGGAGCAGTATTTCGATGCCATCCGTATAGACCATATCTTGGGCTTCTTTAGAATTTGGGAGATTCCGGCTGATGCTATCTACGGGTTATTGGGGCATTTCTCGCCTTCGTTGCCTATGACAATAGGTGAAATCGAGTATTTCGGATTGCCTTTCCGTAAAGAGCTCTATACTCGTCCTTTTATTAATGAAAGAGTGCTTGAGCGTCTTTTTGGCATGCATGTTCCTTACGTCAAGGAGCATTTCCTTGTAGCCAAGAGCTATGGTCTCTATGATTTGAAGACAGCGTATGATTCTCAGAAAAAGGTACAGTGTGCTTTCGAGGGACGCACCGATGAGAATAGCCTTTGGATTCGTGATGGGCTTTACCGATTGATTAGTGATGTCCTGTTCTTGGAGGATCCTCAGCAGGCTGAGATGTATCATCCGCGTATGGGCGTTATCGGTGAGCCGGTATTCGATGCGCTTTCTTCCGAAGAGAAGGATGCGTTCATGCGCCTCTATCATCATTATTATTATCAGCGTCATAATTTTTTCTGGGGGGCAGAGGCGTTGCATAAGTTGACTGACGTGTTCGGTGAAACCCGTATGCTTTGTTGTGGAGAAGATTTGGGGATGCTGCCGGATTGTGTGGCTCCCGTACTCGATCAGTTGCGTATTCTGACGCTTGAAATCCAGTCTATGCCCAAGCAAAGCGGCTATGAATTTGCGCATCTGGATGCAAATCCCTATCGTTCGGTAGCTACCATTTCGACACATGATATGTCGCCTTTGCGGCTTTGGTGGACTGAGAGCCCGGAACGTACGCAACGTTTTTTTGTATCAATGCTTCAGAAGCAGGGACGTGCACCAGAACAGTTGCCAGCCCATCTGGCAGAAGAGATTATTGCTCGTCATCTGTATTGTCCTTCGATGCTGTGTATGCTGTCGTTACAGGATTGGCTGTCGATGGATAGTGAATTACGCGGAAAGAATCCTCGCGAGGAACGTATCAACGTGCCCAGCGATCCGTATAACCGTTGGAAATATCGCATGCATATCACTATTGAGGATTTGTTGAAAGCGGAGAAATATAATAATAAGGTGAAAACCATGATTCAGCGTTCTAAACGCTAATGTTTGTTATTTGATGTTTTATTTTATAAAGGCTTGAACTTTGATGTACAACACTTATATATTTGATCTTGATGGAACTTTACTTGATACTCTTACAGATTTAGCGGCATCGTGCAATTATGCTCTACGTCAGCATGGTATGCCGGAGCATTCCATTGAGGATGTACGTCGGTTTGTTGGTAATGGTGTTAGATTGCTCATGGAACGAGCTGTTCCTGGTGGTGCGAGTCATCCGGATTTTGAGGCTACTTTTGCAACGTTTCGTGAGCATTATATGCATCATTCACAGGATACAACATGTCCTTATTCTGGTATACCGGAGATGTTGACCACTTTGAAAGCTCGTGGCTGTCGTTTGGCAGTAGTGAGCAATAAAATGATGCCAGCGACGGTGGAACTTTGTCGCCATTTCTTTCCTGATACCATAGAGGTGGCTATAGGTGAACATGAAGCAGAGGGAATCCGGAAGAAACCGGCTCCCGATACGGTATTCGCAGCCTTGAAACAGCTTGGAGTAGAAAAGGACGGTGCTGTATATGTAGGTGACAGTGATGTGGATATCCAGACAGCAGCAAATGCTGGTATGCCTTGTATTTCTGTGTTGTGGGGATTCCGTGATCGTGAGTTCCTGATACAACATGGAGCGAAGACTTTCGTCTCCGCTCCATCAGAATTATTGTAGGATACCAATTTAAAGTTGTTGTAATCTGGCAATATACTTGCCAAGGATGTCGAATTCGATATTGACCACAGAACCGACACGAATGTCGCAGAAGTTTGTGTGCTCAAAAGTGTATGGGATGATAGCTACCTGGAAAGTATTGGTTGTGGGGTTGCAAACCGTCAGGCTGACACCATTCACGGTAACGCTGCCTTTGTCCACGGTGAAGTAGCCTTTTAATGCCATCTCTCTATTCTCGGGGTATTCGAAGGTGAAATAGGTGGAACCATTGGCGTCTTCTATGGCAATGCATCGTGCCGTCTCGTCTACATGGCCCTGAACAATATGGCCATCCAAACGGCCATTCATCATCATTGAGCGTTCTACATTCACTTTGTCGCCAACCTGAAGTAATCCAAGGTTGGTGCGGTCCAGTGTCTCTTTCATGGCTGTGACGGTATAGGTGCCATTCTCAATAGCAACAACGGTCAGACATACGCCATTGTGAGCGACACTCTGGTCGATCTTCAATTCATCGACAAATGAACACTTCAATGTGAAATCAATATTTTCGCGATCCTTACGGATAGCTGTTACGGTAGCAAATTCTTCGATGATTCCGGAAAACATATCAATATAATGTTTAATATAAAAAGAAAAGGGTACGTGCCGATGATTTGGTGAAAACTCCTGTTTCACACGATGTGGGGGCTCCCTGCTGTTGTAATCCACCGGCATTGCTGCTCTCCTCGTGGAGGATAATCGTGGCCCGCCATTGGCAAGGGAAACGATCCCGATTTTGTTTTGTTAATGTAGAGTATCCCGATCTATCAGGCACGACCCACTGTTTCTGCTGCAAAGATACAACTATTTTATGAGTTATCCAAACCTTTTGGCATTTTTCTTGGTAAATATGAAGATTTTCTTTATCTTTGCACTCAAAAAAAAGAAGGAGTATGGCAAAGACTGTTTGTATCATTGCGGGCGCACGCCCGAATTTTGTGAAAGTATCGCCCTTGGTAAGGGCTATCGATAGATATCCTGAGGCAACTTGTTTGTTGGTTTATGCCGGACGTGAAGATGATCCTACATTGGAGCCTTCGCTGTTTGACGACCTGCAGATGCCTCGCCCTCAATATTATTTAGGTGTGGATTCGACGAGTCTGAATGAGATTACCAGTCAGGTGATGGCTCGTTTCGATGCATTTCTTGATGAGCATCCTGTTGATGTGGTAATCGTGGTAGATGATCTGGCTTCGACCATGGCTGCTGCTATTGTGACCAAGAAGCGTGGCATACGTTTGGCACATCTGGTAGCAGGAACCCGCTCGTTTAATATCAACATGCCCAAGGAGATTAACCGACTTGTGATCGATGCATTGTCAGACTATCTGTTTACTGCTGGTGTGAAGAGTACTGGTGTGGCCACACGTGAACAGTCGGAGAATTCGCAGACTTATATGGTGGGTAATATCTTGATGGATACCCTCCGCTATAATTACGACAGACTGAAGAAGCCGGTCTCAATCCCCTCGTTAGAGGAGCAGAAATACCTGGTGTTTACCCTGAACCGCAAGGCGCTTATTGCTGATGTGGATAATCTGGAGCGTATGCTGCGGGCTTTGGTTGAATCGGCTAATGGTATACGTATTATTGCACCGTTGCGAGGTAATGCTCGTAAGGTTGTAGAGAATATGGGACTGGCAATCGAGATCGTTGAGCCGTTAAGCTATCTGGAGTTCGGCTGGCTCACGGCTCATGCGCTTGGTATTATTACGGATTCAGGTAATGTGTCGGAAGAGGCAACCTTTAACAGCGTGCCTTGTATCACTCTCAACAATTATACGGAACATCAGGAAACGGTGAATGTAGGTTCTAATGTGTTGGTAGGTGAGGATGCTGACAAACTGAGAGAAACGGTAAAGAAAATGGTGAGTGGAGAGTGGAAAAAATGCGCTCTGCCTGACCGTTGGGATGGTAGAACAGCAGAGCGCATAGTGCAGATTATTTTATCTTAAATAGGCATATTTTGAAAAGTACTTAGAGAACAATTGTAATCTAAGTACTTTTCAATTGCAAAGTACTTAGAAAAATATTCTATTAATAATTCTCGGCTTTTACTTGGAAGTAAGCCTGTGGATGATCGCATACTGGACATACTTGTGGGGCTTTCTTGCCGATGACGATGTGACCACAGTTGCTGCACTGCCAGATAACGTCGTTGTCCTTTGAAAATACGCGTTCCTTCTTGACATTGTCGAGTAATTTGCGATAACGAGCCTCGTGCTCTGCTTCTACTTTGGCTACAAGCTCAAATTTGGCAGCAATCTCGTTGAATCCTTCCTCGCGGGCCTCCTTGGCCATACGGGCATACATGTCGGTCCATTCGTAGTTCTCGCCGGCTGCTGCTGCTTCAAGATTCTCTGGTGTGCTCTTGATGGCTCCACCTTCCAAAAGCTTGAACCACATCTTGGCATGCTCCTTCTCGTTGTTGGCGGTCTCCTCAAAAATGGCGGCTATCTGTACAAAGCCATCCTTCTTGGCCTTTGATGCCCAATAACTGTATTTGTTACGTGCCATTGACTCACCTGCGAATGCATCCTGCAGATTCTTTTCAGTTTTTGTTCCTTTTAATTCTTTCATAATTGTACTTGTTTAGTTGAGTGAAAAATTGTATTTTCTGCAAAGTTAATATAATTATTCGAATAAACCAAATTTTGGGCTGCTTTTATATATTATTAAGGTATACGATGAGAGGGTGAATAATAACTCATGTTGGTAGAAAAGTGGAAACTTTTTGATTTTTGAAAATGGAAAAGTTTTCCAAAAAGAAAATCTTCTCACTTGTTGGTGTGTAAAAATACGGAGACTGAATGTTCGGCTTGATTTTGCTTTTGTAAACACTTTCTGGCGCGACATGTTTGTTTTGTTTGATTTGAATATGTTTGTATATCAGTGTGTTATGCGTGATTATTGCAGTGTGGTATTTCTTTTTTAACTTTCTTTTATACATCTTTTATTTCTGCCAAGAATGCTTTTTTGTGATAATTTTATATCTTTGCATCCGAATTCGGTTTTTCTTTTTGGAAAACTTTTCCGAATTAAAAAACAAAAAAGTTTCCTAAAAAGGAAAACTTACAGAAAGAATTTAAAATTGCAAATTTAATAATTATTGGCAACAAAATGGAGATTAAAAACTTTACTATCACTAAGCGAGACGGTTCGAAAGACTTGTTCTCACTCGACAAAATCATGAATGCCATCGTGAAGGCATTTGAAAGTGTACAGGAACCTGCTGACCTGGCCATCGTGTCTAAAATCTTAAATCACCTTGATATGCACGACAATATCACTGTAGAGGATATCCAGAACCAAGTGGAGGAAGCATTGATGCGCGAAGGATATTATAAGGTGGCTAAGTCGTTCATTCTATATAGACAGCTCCACTCAGAGGATCGTGAAACCCTTGAAAAGATGGTTTTCCTTTCAGAGTATTGTGAGTCGGTTAATGCTGCTACAGGTTCAAAGTACGATGCTAATGCCAATGTTGAACATAAGAATATTGCTACTTTGATCGGTGAACTGCCTAAATCTAACTTTATCCGTTTGAATCGCCGACTCCTGACCGACCGAATTAAGAAAATGTATGGTAAACAGTTGGCTGATGAGTATATCGACAAGCTGACACACCATTTTATATATAAGAACGACGAAACATCGTTGGCCAACTACTGTGCTTCTATCACCATGTATCCTTGGTTGATTGGTGGTACTATAGCTATTGGTGGAAATTCAACTGCACCAACCAACATGAAATCGTTCGCTGGAGGCTTTGTGAATATGGTCTTTATGGTTAGTTCTATGCTGAGTGGTGCATGTGCTACGCCGGAGTTCCTCATGTATATGAACTATTTCATGGGAAAGGAGTATGGATTGGATTACTACAAGCGTGCTAATGATCAGGCTGACCTCAGTTTGAAGAAACGTACCATCGACAAGATCATTACCGATTACTTTGAGCAGATTGTCTATACCTTGAATCAGCCAACAGGTGCTCGTAACTATCAGGCTGTATTCTGGAATATTGCTTACTACGATCGTTACTATTTCGAGAGCATCTTTGGCGAGTTCTACTTCCCCGATGGTTCTAAGCCCGATTGGGATGGTCTTTCTTGGCTCCAGAAGCGTTTTATGAAGTGGTTTAACCAGGAACGTACCAAGACTCTGTTGACTTTCCCTGTAGAAACCATGGCCTTGTTGGTTGATGAAAATGGTGAATGTAAGGATAAAGAGTGGGGGGAGTTTACGGCCGAAATGTATTCTGAAGGTCACTCGTTCTTTACTTATATGAGCGATAATGCTGATTCGTTGTCAAGTTGTTGCCGTCTCCGTAATGAGATTACCGACAATGGTTTCAGCTATACCCTTGGAGCGGGTGGTGTCAGCACAGGTTCTAAAAGTGTGCTTACCATCAATCTGAACCGCTGTATTCAGTATGCAGTGAATCATAAGCTTGACTATCTGGAGTATCTGAGTGGTGTGATTGATCTCTGTCATAAGGTTCAGTTGGCTTACAATGAGAATCTGAAAGATCTTCAGCAGCAGGGTATGTTGCCATTGTTCGATGCAGGCTACATCAACATTGCCCGTCAGTATCTGACTATCGGTATCAACGGTTTGGTTGAGGCTGCTGAGTTTATGGGGCTGAAGATTACACCGAATGACGAGTATCTGCACTTTGTACAGGGTATCCTTGGCTTGGTAGAGAAATATAATCGTCAGTATCGCTCTAAGGATGTTATGTTCAACTGCGAGATGATTCCTGCCGAGAATGTTGGTGTGAAGCATGCTAAGTGGGATCGTGAGGACGGCTATTTTGTGCCACGTGACTGTTACAACAGCTACTTCTATGTAGTTGAGGATGACTCGCTCACCATCATTGACAAGTTCAAACTCCATGGTGCTCCATATATTGAACATCTGACTGGTGGTTCGGCTTTGCATATGAATTTGGATGAGCATTTGTCAAAGGAACAATATCTGCATTTGTTGAAGGTGGCTGCTAAGGAAGGCTGTAACTATTTTACATTCAATATTCCCAATACAGTCTGCAACGATTGTGGTTACATTGACAAGCGCTATCTGAAAGAATGTCCACATTGCCATTCTAAGAATGTAGACTATATGACCCGCATTATCGGCTACTTGAAGCGTGTTAGCAACTTCTCACAGGCTCGTCAGGAAGAGGCTGCTCGTCGCTACTATGCAGGGGAGAATAAACTATGCTGAAATACGTTAATACCGGCATAGTTTTTCAGGAGATACCGGACGAAGTGACACTGGCAATTAACATCAGTAATTGCCCGTGTCGCTGTCCTGGGTGTCATAGCTATTATCTTTGGGAGGATATCGGATTGCCTCTTGATACAGAGGCCATCGACACTCTTGTTGGTAAGTTCGGTACTGATATAACCTGTATCTCGTTTATGGGTGGAGATGGCGATCCGAAGTCGGTCAATCAGCTGGCATTGTATATTCGCGAGGCGCACCCTGAGTTTAAGATTGCCTGGTATAGTGGAAAAACCGTTATATCATCTGCCATCAATAAATGTGATTTCGATTATATCAAGATCGGACCTTTTATCAAACATTTAGGCCCCTTGAAAAATCCGAAGACTAATCAGCGATTGTATCGGATCAAAGCGGATGGAGGAATGGAGGACATTACATTCCGTTTCTGGAAAAAGTAGGAGAGATATCGTTAATATGATATCTCTCCTCTTATACTCTGTTGCATATACTTCCGAACTGTTTCCGGATCGTCAGGATAATGTGCCTGTAGGAACATCAGTTTGGTAACAGCTGCTTCTACGGTAGAATCGCGTCCACTGATGACTCCGGCTTCCTGCAGATGATATCCGCAATCGTAGCGGCTCATCTCTACGGCTCCCTGCATACACTGGCTGATGTTGACGATTACTTTGCCATTGCGCGTTCCTTCGCGAAGAGCTTTCAGTAACCAGGGACGTTGAGGCGCATTACCACTACCGAAAGTGCGCATGACGATGGCCTTCAGATTTGGGGTGTGGATAATGTGGCGGATCAAGTCTTCGCGGATACCGGGAAAGAGCGAGAATATAATCACGTTGTTGTCTAATCGGAAGTGGGGAACCATTGGTTTTCCCCAATCTGGTTTTAGTATACGGTCCTGATGATAGGTGATATTGACGCCTGCCTCAACCAGGTGTGGGTAGTTGAATGATTCGAACGCATTGAATTCTTCTGCACTCTGTTTGGTGGTTCGGTTGCCACGAAGCAGATGCCCACCAAAATAGATGCCTACCTCGGGTACCAGCGCATGACCTTCACGGTCTTTAGCGGCTGCAATCTCGACGGCCGTAATCAGGTTCTCTTTGCCATCTGTCCTCAACTGCCCGATAGGAAGTTGGGAACCTGTGAAAATGACAGGTTTTGTCAGATTCTCGAGCATGTAGGATAGGGCAGAGGCTGTATAAGCCATGGTGTCTGTGCCATGCAGCACAACAAAACCGTCGTATTGGTCATAATGATCTGCGATACAATGCGAGATGTCGGTCCACATACGGGGAGACATGTCACTCGAATCAATCGGAGGGTCAAACTGGTAGGTCTCAATTGCAATATCAAACTGCTTCAACTCGGGCACATTATATAATAGGTGCTCGAAATCAAATGGCTCCAGTGCCCCTGTTCGTGGGTTCCGGTTCATGCCAATGGTGCCTCCTGTGTATATCAGGAGTACTTTGCTTCGGTACGTCATCGTTTACGTTTTATTTTTTTGCAAAGATAGTGCTTTTATTCGAGATTTTAATTAACTTTGCAGAAAAATTTAAGAAGAACCTATAAACATACAGTTTTATGAAGCAATTCAATGATGATAACTTCGTTCTGGAGACCCAGGTGGCGCAGGACTTGTATCACAATCATGCGGCTAAGATGCCCATTATCGACTATCATTGTCATTTGATTCCTGAGATGGTGGCTAAAGACCACAAGTTCAAGAGTATCACCGAGTTGTGGCTGGGTGGCGACCACTATAAGTGGCGTGCCATGCGTACTAATGGTATCGATGAGAAGTACTGCACTGGTAAGGATACCAGCGACTGGGAGAAGTTTGAGAAGTGGGCAGAGACCGTTCCATACACTTTCCGTAATCCTCTTTATCATTGGACTCATCTTGAGTTGAAGACCGCTTTCGGTATCACTAAGCAGCTTTCTCCCAAGACTGCTCGCGAAATCTTTGACGAATGTAACGAGAAACTGCAGCAGCCAGAATTCTCTGCTCGTGGTCTGATGAAACACTATAACGTAGAGTGTGTTTGTACAACCGATGATCCCGTCGACGATCTGCATAACCATATTGAGTATGCTAAGACAAAGGCAAAGGATGATCCTATGATGATTCCAGCATGGCGCCCTGACAAGGCCATGAACATTGAGAAGCCTGAGTTCTCGAAGTATGTAGAGCAGTTGAGCGAGGTGAGTGGTGTTAATATCGTGAAGTTTGCTGATATGGTTGATGCCCTGCAGAAGCGTCACGACTTCTTTGCTGAGAATGGTTGTAAACTCTCGGATCATGGTATCGAGGAGTTCTACGATGAGGAATATACCGATTCTGAGATCGAGACCATCTTCGAGAAGGCTATGCGTGGTCAGCAGCTTTCTAATTTGGAGATCCGTCAGTTTAAGAACTGTTTCCTGACGGTTATGGCAGAGATGGATGCTGATGCAGACTGGACACAGCAGTTCCACTATGGTGCTATCCGTGATAACAATACTAAGATGTATAACGCGCTTGGTCCTGATACAGGTTTCGATTCTATCGGAGAGTTCAATACAGCCAAGGCTATGTCGACCTTCCTCAACAAACTGAATATGAAGGATAAGCTCACGCGTACCATATTATATACATTGAATCCTTGTGCTAACGAGGTGATTGCTACAATGCTGGGTAACTTCCAGGGTGGTGAGCCAGGCAAAATCCAGTTCGGTTCTGGTTGGTGGTTCAATGACCAGATGGATGGAATGGTACGTCAGATGAATGCGCTTTCTGTACTTGGACTGCTGAGCCGCTTCGTTGGAATGCTGACTGATAGTCGCTCTTTCTTGAGCTATCCACGCCATGAGTACTTCCGTCGTATTCTCTGTAATATCCTTGGAAACGATGTTGAGAAAGGCTTGTTGCCTTGTGATATGGAAATCCTCGGACGTATGGTAGAGGATATCAGTTACAACAATGCCAGAAGATACTTCAAGTTCTATTAATCCATTCGATTAATAAAAAAAATGCCGCAGATTCGAATATCTGCGGTTTTTTTTGTATCTTTGCCGCCAATATGAGATATAACGCAGGATATAATCGTGAGGGTGACTACGAGCACTTCGTAGTCAACGAGTCGATGCCATTGTTAGAATGGCTGTTGGCCAATGTTCAGCAAAGTCGTACGAAGATTAAGGCGACTCTGCAGGGTAGAGGTATCAAGGTGAATGGTAAGACCGTGAGCCAGTTTGACTTCCAGTTGGAGCCCGGCATGAAGGTGGCCATTAGTAAGACCAAACGTAACCAGCAGTCGTTTAAGAGCCGTTACGTTAAGATTGTCTATGAGGATAAGTGGCTGATAGTCATTGAGAAGGCCGAGGGTATCCTTTCAATGGCAGCTGGTCATTCAACGTTGAATGTGAAGACTGTACTCGATGATTATTTCAAGAAGTCACGCCAGAAATGTACGGCTCATGTGGTTCATCGTCTGGATCGCGATACGAGTGGCCTGATGGTGTATGCAAAAGACATGGAGACAGAGCAGATACTGGAACATAACTGGCATGATATCGTGTATGATCGTCGCTATGTGGCAGTATGCTCTGGTGAGATGGAGAACGATGAAGGTACAATTGCTAACTGGTTGAAAGATAACAAGGCATACGTTACTTATTCTTCACCTACTGATAATGGTGGAAAATATGCCGTAACCCATTATCATGTGCTCGACCGCACAACCGAGCATACGTTGGTGGAGTTTAAACTTGAAACAGGACGGAAGAACCAGATTCGTGTACACTCTTCTGATATGGGACATCCTGTTTGTGGTGATACCAAATATGGTAATGGTGATGATCCTATCCACCGTTTGTGTCTGCATGCTTGGTTGCTATGTTTCCATCATCCTATAACAGGTGAGCCCATGGAATTCGAAACGCCTGTGCCCACACCATTCAAGAAATTATTTAAGTAGAATATGGGAAATATCGGTTATTACATATTTGTACTCGTTGCTATCATTGTTGCTTTCTTGGTGATTAAGAAGGCGGCTTCTTGTCTCATCAAGTCAGCTGTTCTGATAGCAGTGGCAGTTGCTCTGGCTATCATTTACTATTTGTATCTGGGGTAGCAATCTCTTCGGCAAAAATCCGGTCGAAGGCTTCGCGTAATTGCTGAGGCTGTTCGATGATGTTCTGCAGTTCGCTGAGACGTTTGGCATTCGGTGAATTGGGAATCCATAGTTTGATGTATCCTTCCTTGGAGTATTTGTTGGCCATATGTTCTTTAAAACGAATCCAGTGTTCTTCTTCTGTCTTTTCCGGATAGTTGGCCATTCCGAACTGGATGCAACGGCGGATGATTCTTTCTGGATCGATATCCCTGTCGGCTTCAGCTACAATTTTTCCATAGATAGATCTGGGACTTCGGCTGGCTGAGGCGCGATGATCTTCAACGGCCTCCTTCATAATCTTGATCTGTTCGGGGGAAAACCACTTCTTCAGTCGTGCATCTGAGGCTAATATCTTGCCACCTCGGATATGGTGGTCGGCACGATGTCCGCACATTCCCAAGTCGTGGTAGGCTGCAATGGTGTAAACCATGTCGATGTCTGCTCCTGTTGCTCTGATCAGCTCGAGAGAATTACGTATAACCCTTGTTACGTGCTCCAGATTATGTGCACGGTCAAATTCTGCATATTTAGGGAGAATCTGTGTTTCGATAAACTCCACAAGGTCCAGACTTGGTGTATTGTTTGTCATAAAAAGTTTTATTTTTCTTTGCAAATTTACAAAAAAGTAGTTACTTTTGCAAGAAAAATTGGAAAATAATGGCAGAAGATAAGAAAATTGTGATAGATTCGGCTCAAGCGTGGTTGCTGGCGGCTCGTCCTAAAACGTTGTCTGGAGCGGCTGTTCCTGTAATGATTGGTGTGGCTTTAGCCTATGCTGATTCGGCTTTGTATGGTGAAGGCATTTTCAGTTGGACAGCTGCCATACTATGTCTGCTTTTTGCTTTCGCAATGCAGATTGATGCGAACTTCATCAATGACTTCTATGATTTTGTCAATGGTACCGATGACGCCGAAACGCGTTTGGGGCCGCGTAGAGCCTGTGCACAAGGATGGGTGAAACTTGATTCTATGAAGAAAGCTATTGCTCTGACTACCTGTTTGGCGTGTGTGATTGGCTTACCGCTCGTTTACTTTGGTGGTTGGGAAATGGTGCTTATCGGTATGTTGTGCGTGGTTTTCGCCTTTCTTTATACTACTTGGTTTTCTTATCAGGGATTGGGTGATATCCTGGTGCTGGTATTCTTTGGTATAGTGCCGGTTTGCTGTACATATTATGTTCAGTTGCATACTGTCAGTTGGCAGGTCTTTCTGGCTTCGATAGCCTGTGGCTTGGTCATTGATGCGCTCTTGATAGTAAATAATTTCCGTGATAGGGATAATGACCGTGAAGCGGGTAAACAAACGATTATTGTGCGTTTGGGAGCTGAGGCTGGTTTGCAGCTGTATGTTGGCGTTGGTGTCGGGGCTGTCATCTTGGGCGGTACTTTCCTAATGAACGGACACGTGTTGGCATTCTTATTCCCTTTTATATACCTGATGCTTCATTTCTATACCTATTTGAAGATGAAGCGTATATACCAAGGAAAAGCGCTGAATCTCTGCTTAGGAGAAACAGCGCGTAATATCTTTATCTATGGTGTCTGCGTTAGCTTAGGAGTGATTCTTCTTTAGTTGAAGAATGGCCAGGAAACGCCGAAGTGAAGTACTGAACCATTGACGGGGTAGTGTGGCGTGAGGAATTTCATGTGATTGCCTCCACCATTTACTACATTGCTCATCACTAAGAAAAATCTGACACCCTTTAACGTCATGTTGGCATAAACGTCTACAAACGGATAGCCACCTAACTTGATGCGACTTTCCTCGTTCTTCTGAACAGCAAACTGGTTGATGGCCGCGCAGAAGTCGGGGGCGTAATACTTTGAGAAGAAGGTGGCATCAGCACCCAATTCAACTCCAAGAACCTTGGCAATCTTAAACTTCAGATAGAGGTTTGAGAAGATGTTCCAATCGGGTAATGGCAGTACATCCTGATTGCTTGAATTCTGATATGTGAGAATATTCTCCCAGTTTAATGCGCCTATGCGGAAGTTCTGATGAATCTGGGCTGTGAGTATATTCAGGCTTTTGCTCTCCTGAAGTACGGATGCCGTCATATTCTTGCGTCCTCCGTCTGCTGTCAAGTCGTAACTCATGCCATAGTAGGTGTAGTTCTTGATGTTATCGATAGCTACACGTAACTTCGTATCGGTTTTCTGGTAACTGAATGTGCCCTCAATGCGACTACGTGTCTCCTGATCAAGATTCAAGTCCCACCAGAGGTGTTTTGAATGATACTTTGACTGGAAGAACACTGGGTAGCAATGGTATAAATAGGCTGATGCTGCCAGTTGAACGGTATCGCCGAACAATGGGAAATTCAGATCGGTGCTGAAGTCGATGGTGTAGTCGCCTTTGTCGGCTCCGGCTATCCATGTCTCTGCAGTCGCGTTGAAGTGCAGCGTCTTGCCTTGAGTTTTGCTGAGTTGGGCGCCTATGCTCAGATCGTATTCGTTCCAATTATTCCAGAATAGGTTGCCATTTTCGATATCAGGCATGGAATAGGTGCAATAATCATAGGTGACAAATCCCTTTAAGCCTGCCTTCATATATTTATTGAATCCCTCAAGAAGTGCCAGTCCAAGGGTGTTCTTGATACGGAAATGCTTGGTCTGGTCGTAGATGGAGTCATTGCCGTATTTCAGGCCCTGATTATAATAGGTGTCCTTATAATAGTCCGCAGGGGCGTTGTATGCCTGATAGATGTGGTTGTAATTGTCGATGTCGAGTGTGTGAATGAAACTTGTCACTGGTACATACTCTCTCTTCATGGTCGCATCGATAGAATCCTGGATGGCTTGAAGATGATTCAGACTATCGATAGCGGCTTGTCCGTCAACTTTGATACGTGTGGTATCTGCGGCTATGGTGAGTTGGTCTTGCTGAGGTTCTTTGCCCATCACCTTTGCTCCTTCAGGGCGACCTGTAGGCTTGGGCTGCTCCTTGTTCCTACGGCTTTCTTTTATGTCCTGATGTTGTTTTTCTATGTCAGCTTCATGCTCTTTTTGTGATTCCTTGGCAAACTGTCGTGCCTTTATTTCTTCATCACTCATCTTGACCATGCGATAGAATCCCAGATTATAGCGATGGGATAGGTAGATGTGTTGATGGTCGTTGCGGTTCCAGTTCTTAGAAAGTACGGTAGGAATCTCGCTTTCTGTGTAGTTGTCGGTGAATGATTCAGGATGGGTCACATAGTCGTCAGAAGTGATACCTCCGTTTTCGGCAGTCTTCTGGTGAGCGGCGTTGAAGAAGAAATGCATCTGATAACGATCGCCCAGATAAGAGGAGAAGATGGTTCCGTTAAAATGCGCGATACTCTGGTTGCTGTAGTAGCCACGAGCATAGGCATAATCAAGGTCGAAGCCGAAATTCAGACGTTTATTGGCGTTGACGGCAAATTTTGCATCTATATGGTCTTCGCCATTGGTCTTGTCGCCACAATTGTCATAGAGTATACTGGTATATGGCGATAGAGTATTCATAAAAAGAAATGCATCGGGCTGCTTCTTGACAAAACTGTAGGGCTCTGTGAATATATGATACTCGCCATATGGACGGTCAATGAATATACGACTCATGCGGGCACTGTAGTTGTTACCAGTGGTGTTGTAGTCGCCATACATGCCGGTGTTGAAGGTGGTGTTCATAAACAGATGGGACAGGGTGTCTGGCTCTGTAGGAATTACATCGCCGAATCTCCTATCGATAGTCCATGAATAGAGTCCCTTGGGGATTACTTTATTCTGGGTCGTATCCTTGCTGTGTTTGTTGAAGTTTCCGTTACCACTTCGTTGAGAGATGTTTCCGTCCTCGTCAATTTGATTAAACTGACGATCAGTCTGGGCACTTAGTTGGCTAAGTGTCAGCAGTGCTAAAATAAGTGTAGTAAGTCTTCTGTACATGGATTACTTGATCATTCGCATTGATGATTCTGCTATCTTAAAGCACATCGAAAACAGGATAATATAGGTTCCCGTAGTCTTATCGGAAGTCAGGTACCAGATGACTCCCACTACGGCCATAATCATAAAAATGATATTCAGTATGTTGCGTATCTGATCTTTATTCATTATTAATTATTTTCGTTAAGCAGCGTATTGAACTTGTTGAAGATGAAGTCCTTACGATCTATTGTTTTTCTTCTGAATTTAGAAGAGAGCGGATAAAGCTTAGTGCGCTTCTTGTTGACTGCATACTTGTCTGTGATCCAAGTTTCTGCATCATAGTGAACAGGCTTGCGATCCATATCATAATCGTATGTGATACGTGTTATTTTGATTTCAGCCTTTCCGTTAGCGCACTTAACAAATAGCTGGAAATTGAATTTCGTGCGGTCAAGCGAAAGCGCTGAACTCTTGAAGACCAACCACTCATGAAAGACGGCGCCCAATTCGTAGGTCTCTGAATTCTGAAGGGCTATGGTGCTATTGGCAATCTGGTTGGGCTCGTTCACCATCTTGGTCATCTGCTTGAGCAGGATGTCGTAGATTTGTTGAGCTGACTTGCCTGGAGCAGTGATGGTTGTCTGCCAGCAAACTTTGCCGTCAACAACGGGGACTGCGCCTTCTGCCAGATATTTGGCATCAGGATTCTCTTTTTGAACGGGTTCCTGTTCTATTCGTTCCCAGGTGTTATCCTGAGCTGCTGCTAACATGGGCATTGCCATCAGGATGGCTATCAAAAACTTTTTCATTTTCTTTGTTATATTAATAAAACCGTGCAAAAGTACTAATTTTTAGTGAATAGTGAAAGGTGAATAGTGAATAATTTGCTACTGCTTTTGTTTTTTTTGTATATTTTCACGTTTAACTATCCACTATTTCTAATTGCTTTTACTTCTTACTTCAGTTCCAGTTCCTTTTGTAGGCGAACAATTTCGTCGCGGTATTGCGCAGCTTGTAGGAAGTCGAGTGCTTTAGCGGCTTCTTTCATTTTCCTGGTCGTTTCTTCTATCAGCTTCTCCATCTGTGGTCTGGTCATGCGTTGCTCAATTGGATCGGCTGCTATCATTTTGCCAGTGTCGCCATTCTCTGCTGCCAGGGAGATGTCGCGTATCAGTTCCTTGGTATCGGCTCTGTTCTCTTTCTGTAAGGCGCTGAACGTCAGGTTCTTAATAATCTGCTTTGGAGTGATGTGATGCTCCTCGTTATACCTCATCTGCTTGATGCGGCGACGTAATGTCTCGTCGATAGTCAGTTGCATTGAAGCTGTGATGGTGTCGGCGTACATAATCACTTTTCCATTGACGTTTCTGGCGGCTCGACCTGCTGTCTGTGTCAGGCTGCGGTGGCTGCGCAGAAATCCTTCTTTGTCGGCATCGAGGATGGCTACGAGCGATACTTCGGGCAGGTCAAGGCCTTCGCGTAACAGGTTGACGCCTACCAATACGTCGTAGACGCCTTGGCGTAGGTCGCTTAGAATTTTTACACGATCAAGTGTGGCTACGTCGCTATGGATATAAGCGGTGCTTACGCTGTGGTTCAGTAGATACTCGGTCAATTCCTCGGCCATACGTTTGGTCAGGGTGGTGATGAGTACGCGTTCGCCACGATTTCTGCGGGTCAGGATCTCGTCCATTAAATCGTCTATCTGATTCTCGCTGGGGCGGACTTCGATTTCCGGGTCAAGCAGTCCTGTGGGGCGGATGACTTGTTCTACGACAACGCCTTCTGCCTCGTTTAGCTCGTAGTCGGCTGGTGTTGCGCTGACGTAGATGACCTGATTGACCTCTTCCTGGAATTCCTCAAACTTCAGCGGGCGATTGTCGAAGGCTGCAGGCAGGCGGAAACCATATTCTACGAGGTTCTGCTTGCGACTTCTGTCGCCTCCGTACATGGCGCTGATCTGAGGCACGCTGACGTGGCTCTCATCGATAATAAGCAGGTAGTCATCGGGGAAGAAATCCAACAGACAGTACGGGCGTTCTCCGGCTTTTCGGCCATCGAAATAGCGGCTGTAGTTCTCGATGCCAGAGCAATGCCCCAGTTCTTTGATCATCTCCATGTCGTACTCTACACGCTCCTTGATGCGCTGGGCTTTGATGGAGTCGCCTGCTTCCTCGAAGAAGAGTACTTGTTTCATCAGGTCGTCCTGAATCTGGTGGATGGCGATGTTGGTCTGCTCTTGCGAGGTCATGAAGAGGTTGGCGGGGTAGAGGCGGTATTCGTCGAAGCTGGCCAGACGGTCGAAGGTTACAGCATCCATCTCTTCGATGGCGTCAATCTCGTCGTCCCAGAATGTGATGCGGAGCACCACCTCGCTATAAGCCATTGCTATGTCAACGGTGTCGCCTTTTACGCGGAAGTTGCCGCGCTGCAAATCCAGATCGTTCCTGACGTATAAAGCCTGTACTAACTTTCTTAACAAGGCGTTGCGGTCGAGAATCTGGCCTTTTTTCAGTTCTATCACGTTCTCCTGTAAGGCAACGGGGCTGCCCATACCATAAATACATGAAACTGATGATACAACGACTACGTCATTGCGGCCTGATAATAAGTTAGATACGGCTGATAGTCTTAGGCGATCGATCTCGTCGTTGATAGCCAGGTCTTTTTCGATATAAGTGTCTGTACTCGGTAGATATGCCTCTGGCTGATAATAGTCATAATAGCTTACATAATATTCGACTGCATTCTGAGGGAAAAAGCCCTTCATTTCTTCGTATAGCTGGGCAGCAAGGGTCTTGTTATGACTCAGAATCAGGGTGGGGCGGTTGTGCTGGGCAATGACGTTTGCCATTGTAAACGTCTTACCTGAGCCCGTGACTCCAAGTAGTACTTGAGCACGGTCTCCGCGATCCAATCCTTCAGTCAGTTGGCGTATTGCCTCAGGCTGGTCGCCTGTAGGTTTGTATTCCGATGTTAGTATAAATTTACTCATTGAGTGTGCAAAGATACGAATAAGTTATTAAAAAAACATCAAAAAACACCAAAAACATGTATTAAAACTTTGTTATTTGCGCGAAAAGTGCTAATTTTGCACCCCGAATATGAATAAAGGTATCATAACATTAGCATGTGTGGCCTTGCTTGTTAGCAGTTGCGCCTCTGAGTTTAACAGTGTCTACAAGTATGGAGACGCTGATTATAAGTATGAGTACGCAAAAGAGGCATTCGCATGTGGAAAGTTCCAGCAGGCTACTACGCTTCTGGAAGAACTGGTGACTATCAAGAAGGGCTCTGATGAGGCTCAGGAATGTCTTTATATGTTAGGTATGGCTCAGTATGGTAATATGGATTACGATGCTGCTTCGGAGACCTTCAGGAAATATACGTCCAGCTATCCTCGTGGTACTTATGCTGAACTGGCTTATTTCTATGTTGGTCAGTCGCTCTATCAGAGTGCGCCAGAACCCCGTCTCGATCAGTCGCCTACCAATGGTGCCATCACTGCCTATCAGCAGTTCATAGATCTCTTCCCTGAGTCGCAACTCCGTTCTCAGGCGCAGGCTCGTCTTTATGAGCTGCATGATAAACTGATTCAGAAGGAGTATCTCTCAGCAGAACTCTACTACAATCTGGGAGGCTATTTCGGAAATATCAACTCGAATGATGAGAGTAACTATAATGCCTGCATCATTACGGCTCAGAATTGTCTGAAGAGCTATCCTTATTGCAGTATTCGCGAGGACTTGATGCTGCTGATTATGAAAGCAAAGTTCGAGTTGGCTGAGAACAGTTCGGAAGAGAAACGCTTGGACCGCTATCGTGATGCAGAGGATGAGTGCTATGGATTCCTGAACGAGTTCCCCGAGTCAAAGAATGCCCAGTTGGCAGAGAAATATATCAATAAGTGCAAAAAAGTTATTAAAGATTAAGATATGGATTATAAGAAGTCAAAAGCACCGGTTAACACCGTAACACGTAACATTATGGATCTGTGTGATGACACAGGTAATATCTACGAGAGCGTAGCTATCATTGGCAAGCGTGCTAATCAGATCAGCCTGCAGATTAAGGACGATCTCTCAAAGAAGCTGGCTGAGTTCGCTTCATACAACGATTCGCTCGAGGAGGTATTCGAGAATCGTGAGCAGATCGAGATTTCTCGTTACTACGAAAAGCTGCCAAAACCAAGTCTTCTGGCTACTCAGGAGTTTATTGAGGATAAGGTTTACTGGCGTGATCCTTCTCGCGAGAACCAGAACCAGGAAGATTAATATGATACAGCGTAAGCAGACATTATATCTTTTGGCGGCCATTATTATGACCGTCATTTGTCTTTGTATGCAGATAGGCTCGTTTAAGCTGGGAGGCATCGAGGTGGCCAGAGTGTATAATCTTTGGTTTACCGATCCAGTTGGCAAGCACCATTTCGATACCTGGCCTCTTATGGCTGTGCTGTTGCCTACTACAGCGATTGCTGCCTATACCATATTTATGTATAACAACCGCAAGATGCAGGCGTTGTTCTGTCTCTTCAATGTGTTGTTTATCATTGGTTGGTATGTGGTATTCTTTGTTGTAGGTCAGATGGTGGGCGATAAGTCGTGGGGAGCCGTTAGTTTCCGTCCCACATGGCCGGCTGTGTTCCCGGCTATCGCATTGATACTCTATCTGATGGCGCGCCGAGCTATCCTGGCAGATGAAAAGCTGGTCCGCTCGATGGACAGAATCCGATAAACACAGTAATCCCCTCCACATTTTGGAGGGGATTATTGTTAAGGTTATGCCACTTTCTTTCGGAACTTTTTGTTTGCGCCAACTCCGATTTCTTCAATTAGTTCGAACTTTTTCCATCGGCTTACTGAGCTGCGATAGGATGAGTCGCTGTAGCCAGGGCCTTTGGCATCCTTCACATCAGCGTAGGTAAACTCCTTGGGCAGTTTGTCGAAGGTGGTTTTGTCGCTGATGGTGCGAACCTCGGCGGGGGCGTTCTGTGCCTGCTGACTCTCAATCATATTGCCCAGCATGCGCATCTGCGTGTCCAGACAGTAGTCGGCCATCATCAGCATGAAATCTACACAGACCTTTGATTCGCGCTCCTCACCTGAAAGGAGATAGAACACTACGGCACAACGGAAGGCGATGACTGCTGCACGGCGGCGGAAGTTATCCATCACTTCATCGTTGTTCTTCAGGGCCAGTATGCGCTTGCCTTCAACCCATTTGCTGATAGCTTTGCGCAGGCGAGGCGTGTCAACGTAGCCTTTCAGTTCGCTCAGTCGGCGTGCTGCCTGCTGGATGGCTTCCTGTTCTTCGTCTGACAAGGGACGGTACTTGGGCATCTTGGCAAAACGGGTGTCGGGCAGCTCAGATATCAGTACGCGGCCTCCTAGTCCGTTCTCGGCATTGTCGCGCTGGAAACATTTGTTGAACGAGCCGTAGGTGCCAAAGATGGTCCAGTTGTAGATAACCTGTACATCACCCGATTCGGCCTGATCGCTGTTGTAATCCTGGCCCCATTCAGCACGGTCGAACGAGTAGCGATAGATGTCGTACTTGGCGCTCCAGTTGCCTGCCGAATTGGTCTTCAGCAGGGTGTCGAGCTCTTCGCAGAACGAGTACAGACAATGTCCGGGTGCACCTTTAAATCGCTTAAGCAAGGTAGAGTTCGATACCGTGATAGGCAGCTTGCGGATAGGTAACTGAGGCATCTCCTGTGCGCGCTCGTTGGCTTTGCGGCACTTGTTCTTCTGCTTGATTTCATCCTCCTGACGGCGATAGGCATCCGACTCGTCTTTCAGAATCTTCATCCAGCACTCTACGGCCTCTTTACAGCCCGATTTACCACCTGCCTGGCGGGCTACGATAATCGACATCAGTCCGAGGTACTGCTTCTTCTCGTCGGCATACATCACTTCTACCTGGTCGGCATAGGTGGCTGCAATGGGCATGATGGCGCACAGTACGTTCATCTGCATCTCCTTAGGTGCAGCCATTACGGGCTCACGCAGGCCTGAGGGCAGCAGTTTGGCTATCAGTTTGCGGCGGTGCTTGTTGCTGGTTTCCTGGGCATCTTCGGCTTCGATGGCTTCTTCATCGTCGTTGTCGCCAAAGGCCTCGGCCAGTATCTCACGCTGGCGCTTGGTAAGGGCTGCGTTGGGATCGGTTTTCTTGTAGAAGTCGTCGATGAGCTTCTGGCAATCATCCTCAGTAGCATACTCAGGCATGCGATGGCGCACTACTGCAATCATCTGTGCCTTAGAAATCAATCGGCTGGCACCTATCGAGAGAATGCTTAGCAGCGAGTTGTGGCGTACACCCTCTATCTGCAGCGAACGCTCTGTGAGTCCTGCCTCTTCCATAAACAGGTCGAACACTTTCAGGTAGCGCATGTCGGGCTTCGCGGGTACATCATTAATAGTAGTAACTTCCATCGCGGGCTGGACTGCTGTTTTGGTGCAGCTGTCCTCCCAAGGGCGATAGTGCTTGTTGGCCTTCTTGGCGCCTGCGGGTACCTCTTCAAGTCCCAGCTTCTCGCGCTCCTTCAATGTTTTGTACTCCTGTTCGCTCTCTTCGATGGTCATTGTCTCATCAAAGATGGCGTCGTCCAGGTACAGCAGTTCTTCGGCATCGGCTGTGGTGGTAAACATCACACGTCCCAGGTCGTGCGCCCCATTATCCATCTCGGTCTGGGTGAGGATGGATACGCGTACCTGATTCTCCAGGATGGTCTTACCTTTCTCGCGGCGCAGCACCAGGTGCAGGCCGTAGCGGGCCGAGCGGCTCATCTCCAGCAGGCCGATTTCGCTTTTCATCTCCATCAGCTTCTTGGCGATGCGGTTGCT
Source organism: Prevotella sp. P6B4 (assembly GCF_000619985.1). Lineage (NCBI taxonomy): Bacteria > Pseudomonadati > Bacteroidota > Bacteroidia > Bacteroidales > Prevotellaceae > Prevotella > Prevotella sp. P6B4. Next base: position 27,867 of record NZ_JHVE01000015.1, on the reverse strand, counting down.
CTCTACCAGACTTTCGCAATCAATGTCGTAGGCAAACATCGAGCTGGGGTGGCAGGCGCCTTCTACTTTGCCGTCGGGCATCAAGTCGTTGTAGGCCATCTGCAGTAGCTGTTTCTTGGCCACTTCGTCGCCCTTTCTGGCGAGTGCTAGGCGCATTCGGTTCTGCTCGCTGTTGCGCAGGTTAAAGTACTCCTCCTTCGAGTTGATGGGCTGTGCCATCTTTTTTCCATTCACAATAAAAATACGTCGCATATATTACTAGTATTGCTGGTTAGGCCTCCCCGGCACCGTGCCTTCGTTTGACCTTAGCGAGTGCAAAACTAGTAATAAAAATAATGCAAGATTGGATTCTTCCGGAGGTGTCCGAATGGGTGGTTTCTTAGTCCGAAAATAGTTTGTTGTGTAGTCCGAACGGGTGGTTTTTCGGACACCCGCTCGGACATAATTCTTTATTTGAATTTCTTGAAATCGTTTTTGTATTCATCATAGAGCTTGTCGTCGTACGGGCATTCTTTCTCCATGTCGGTATATGAGTAATAGCTTGAACTGTCGTTCTTGCATGAGTTACCAAATTCGTTGTCGAACCATGCGTACGAGGGCCTTTCGCAGAATGCACCCGATTGGAGTGCTGCGCGTATAGGGCGCGATGAACGTTTAGGCGTGTTTTGGCCATCAATCATCTTGTGCAGTAGTTGCAAAATTAAATGTGCATGCTCTGGATGCTTGCAGTATTGTTTGGTGGCATTTATGCTCTCTGTACTTACTATACTTATGTCGAAACCATATTTCCGACCACGACCATTAATTACGTCGTGGATAATCGCTATCTGGTCGAGCATCAGCATAAATCTATCCAACAACCCCGAATCCTGTATGCCGTTTGCACCATAGGCATACTGCGCTACATATTTCCATCCATCTTGCTCCTTCATGCACATCATCCAATGTTGCCCTGCCTCGGTGCCAGCAAACTGGTTAATGAGTTCGGTACGTTTCTTACTTAGCATTTGGAGTTTTAATGCAGGTGGGGCCGATTTTAGCAGATGCTCAATCTGTGGTATGGATGTGCCGTACGAAGCTAATAGCCGGGTGGCAAATATCCATTCGGCACGCTTGTCGCTGTCGGTCTCCAGCAGTTCTTGTTCTTTTATATTCCAGGGCTTGGTGCCCTCATTGCGTATCAATCTGTAAACCTCACTTCTTATTGCGGTTAAATCAAATGTTTTGTTGAGTTCGCTATCTGAAAGATTTACGAATTCTTTGCGCGCTGTTGAGTGGGGGGCTTCTTCGTCAAAACTTCTCATAGTGTTGCTAGCTTTTGTGTGGTTAATCCTCGGGTTTTGCTGCAGCTTCTCTCCAATACAGGCGGCTGAAGTAATCCAGCAGGTAGCCTTGTTCTATCGAGTAGCCTTTGCCGTAATTAATGTCGTAGCCCTGTGCTTGCAGTTTTTCGGCTGCCATTTTTACCATGTCCTGTGCATAGTTTTCTTTTCCAGCCTCGCTCCAGATGTATGGGCGTGAGGGCAGACTGCTGATGGCGGTTTTCAGGGTGTCGCGTGCAATAGCACCCAGTTCGTCGTCGATGTTCTTAGGTAGCAATCCCCACATGGCATCGTGCAGTACTATCTCGTCCATCGATAAGCCGTGCTGCTTGCCATCGGCTATGTGAGCGTTCACCTCGTCAACTTTGGCTATCACTACGTTTACAAAATCTTTTGCTGCCAGCTTGCCACTCTCGTAGTCGCTCCATTCGTACCAGCTGTCGGCATAAAAATCCTGGGCGGCATCGTAATAGTTCGATATCTTATCCAACTCCACACGTCGTACTATGTAGGCTGTCCATGCGGCAACATCGTGCAGCGGTGTGGTTTCCAGCCATGTTCGCAGTTCTTTGTTGTCGAGTGTGAACTGTGGGGCGTACATGGCGTTTATCTGCTCCGTAAAGTCATCGTCGTTCCAATGCGGCTCGCAAACTATGGTATCTTCGCGCGCGCACGTACCTTTTAATATAACGTTAATATCGAATGGCTTGTGAGTTATCAAGTGCCAAGCCAATGCTTGCAGCGGTGTTTGCCCCTCGCGACGGCAAATGTCAAACTGCGGATCGGCCAATAGTTGGTCAAGCTTTTCAAGTGATTCTATTTTGTATTGCATAAATTTGGGTAAGTTTACTGTTACTGCTTGCAAAGGTACGGCTTTTTATTTAACCCACCAAATGTTTTCGAGGCTATTGTTGCGAGCAAGTGTTGCAATGTTGCCGTTGCAACGTTGCATGAAGGAGTATAATAACTATTTTAAATTATTTCTATTTATCATAATCCGCTAATATATATCGGATATCCATCCTGTGTAGGGGTAGGATAGTCCTTATTGCAACGTTGCAACGGCAACGCTGCAACGTTTACCTGTTAGCGTGTGTGTGCTCAGGATGGTGAAAATGTACTGTTTGTGCGGCTCAAATGTATTGTTTTTTCGTTGTGAGTGTATAGCTCGTGGCTGCCGCTTGTACGGAGCAGAAATCTTGCGTGTTGCTATGCGTGCCAGCGCTCAAATACAGAAAAATTATTTCCCTAGTTAGAGAGAAAAAAATTCCTCACGGGCCCGCAAAAAACGAGCCGTAATGTATCTGGTAGATAGATTACGGGTATCTCATAGATAAGTTACGGCAATCTCCTAGATAAGTACCGCCTTGTAAAAATCCTTCAAAATCGGCAATCACCTACCACGTTATTTATGCATGTTTCTTTTTATACTCCTGCGGATATATGCCGGTGGCACGCTTGTAGTATCGGCAGAAATTAGCGGTGGATGAGAAACCGAGTTGGTAGGCTGTCTCCTTGACCGTCTTTTCGGGATGAATATCCATGATAAGCTTCGCCTGTGTTGCTACATACTGCTGAATCCACTCCAAAGGCGAGAGACCGTTGCTGTATTGACGGAATATTTTTGAGAAATAACGCGGATCGTAGTGCATCAGCCCCGCATAGTAATTTACATTGCGATTCTCGCGGTAGTGTTCTACCACCAGATCGCAGAACTGTTTGTAAATCGTAGCCGGACGGCTCTCCGTCCATTGTCTGTCCTGCTCGCGACGATAGTAATTGACAAACTCGTAGCCCACAGCCAGATGCGACAATAATATCTGCCGCCGCAGTTGCAGGTCAGTGGTGTCGTGCGAAGCAATGGCTTCTAACAGTTCGAGCAACGCCATCATGCGCTTGGCTTGCACATCGGTAAGATGGCAGTGTGGCGCGTAGTTGAACTTGTGTGAATCATGACTAAAGGCATGCGCCTTCAGCTCGCTAATCATTTCTGCAGAGATAAAAACGCGTGTATAAGTGAAATCGTCTGAACACGCGATGCTTCGATACACATGGCCGGGCATGAGGATTCCATAGTCGTCTTTTTCAATTGTAAACTCCTGCATGTCGAATTTGACACGCGCACTACCGCGAAGACATAAAAGAGAAACTACATGAGGAAACACGATATCCTCGCCCGTAAAGTGGAAACCGTGTATCTCCTTATCCACACGCACTCCGTTTTGCTCAACGAACTGTAACAACTGTGCTAACGTTGGCTCTGTCTGCATCATTCTTTTGACATTTATGGCTGCAAAATTACAACTTTTATTTCAAATTTCATCAGAAAATCACACTTTTTGACAATAAAAGGACAAGAATCGACAATATTTTATTTCTGCAATAGTTGTACACCTCACAAAAAAGCAGTACTTTTGCCGAAATTTTAAAAATCTCTGAACATAGATTGGTATATTTAATAGGAATGGAAACAGACAAGAAGAGCTTTACATTAGGCGAAATCGCAGATTTACCATGGTTGACCTCACAAATCAACAAGAAATATGAGTATATGATAACCTCGCGATACATCTGCATACGTGAGGAATCCGAGGGTCAGCGCGGCATTCTGCTGAAAGTACTGGGCAAGACACCCCGTAAGTATATCACGATGCAGGGTGGTAAACCTTTTTGTAAGGACGACAAGTACGAGGGCTTTAACTTCGACACATATTACAGTTTCCGTTTCCCGTTGATGAAAGAACTACAGACTGTGCTAGATATCCTAAAAAAAGACCCAAGCCTCCTCAATATATTCGAGAAGGCAGGAATGCCCATAAACCCCGATTCTACATTCTGGGTGCGCGACACGGCCAGCCGCCTCTTCTTCCTCAAGGAGCCGCAATACTACGACGCAAGCCAAGGCCAAATCGCCACCACCTCAGACAACGAAACCCATCACCGTCTGACCATAGCCTATTTCTACAAGTCGAATATAAGTTGGTGAATGAGAATAGGAAGCCTGAGGCGGATTCTTATCTAACTTGAATGAAGATGGAGAAGAAGTAGATTTTTATATACTCAGAATGGCATTTACTAATAGTTTAATTAGAATTTAAATATAATTTCTTGCAAATATCAATAATAATCTTTATCTTTGCAATTGAGAAATATCGAAAGAGTTCTAACTGAAATAATTAAGCTTATGAAAAAACGACTGATTGCATGTTTAATGCTGTTGATGGGAATAACTACTGCATCGGCACAAGAGTCTTATGAGCGTGGGGTTTTTAACCACGTAGGTTTGAATGTATCGGCAAGCACCGAGGGTATCGGTGTGGGTGTAGCTGCACCTATTACCGACTATCTGGAACTGAGTGCTGGTGTGAACTTTATGCCAGGCATCAAGATTAAAGGAGACGTTAACGTAAATTACAACATTTCTCCCGACATACCAGTATATGTACCCAGCAAAGACAAAGTAAAAATTACAGGAAACCTGAAGCGCACAACGATGGATGTGAAGCTGAATATCTATCCATTCGGAGGTAATTCCACTTTCTTCGTGGCTGGTGGTTTCTCGTTTGGCGGCGAGAAGCTTGGCAAACTGAATGGTCACAGCGACGCTATACAGGGTATTATCGAAGATTATCCTGCATTTAAAGACGTGATTCTGAATGGCATCTCTGCCGAACTTGACAAATATAATGTTAAGTTTGACGACAAGGGTGATATCAACGGTGACATCCGCGTAAAGAATTTCCGTCCATATGTCGGACTGGGTGTGGGACGCCTGGTACCCAAGCATCGCGTAGGTTTCCGTTTCGAGGCTGGCTGCCAGTTTATGGGAAAACTTAAAGTATATCAGGACAATAAGGAGGTTAAGATAAACGAGTTGAATGATAGCGATGACGACATTTCGAAGCTTATTGATAAGTTGACAGTTTATCCAGTGCTGAAACTTACGATAACAGGACGCATATTCTAAACAAAAACAATAATCCCCACTCACAAACGAGTGGGGATTACTATTTCAGATAAAATAGGATTACTGCTTATCCAGTTCGGCCAGGTTCTGGGCAATCATCTCGTCAGTAACGGTGTAGTTCTGCAAGTCGCCCTTGATGAATGAATCATAGCTTGGCATATCGATAAGTCCGTGACCTGAGAGGTTGAAGAGGATAACCTTCTCTTCGCCTGTCTCCTTGCACTTCTTGGCTTCACGGATAGTGGCTGCGATAGCGTGACAGCTCTCTGGAGCAGGGATGATACCCTCGGTGCGTGCAAACAGCATACCAGCCTCGAAGGTCTCGAGCTGTGGAATATCGACACCACGCATCAGACCGTCCTTCAGCAACTGGCTCACAATCATACCTGCACCATGATAGCGCAGACCACCAGCGTGGATGTTGCTGGGCTTGAAGTTATGACCCAGGGTGAACATAGGCAGCAGTGGGGTATAACCAGCCTCGTCGCCGAAGTCGTAGCGGAACTGACCACGTGTGAGCTTAGGACAGCTGTCGGGCTCGGCAGCGATAAACTCGGTCTTCTTGCCATCGCACAGGTTGTGGCGCATGAATGGGAAGGCGATACCACCGAAGTTTGAACCACCACCAAAGCAAGCAATCACGATATCAGGATACTCGCCAGCCATCTCCATCTGCTTCTCGGCCTCAAGACCGATGATGGTCTGATGCAAACCTACGTGGTTTAATACCGAACCTAAGGTGTATTTACAGTTTGGTGTAGTTGTAGCCAGCTCAACAGCCTCAGAGATGGCTGTACCTAATGAACCTGAATGGGTAGGATCCTTAGTCAGGATGTCCTTACCGGCGCGGGTTGACATCGAAGGTGAACCCTCTACCACAGCACCAAAGGTACGCATGATGCTTGAACGGTATGGCTTCTGCTGCATGGTAATCTTTACCTGATAAACAGCGCAGTCGAGACCATAGATTTTGGCAGCGTATGAAAGGGCTGCTCCCCACTGTCCGGCACCGGTTTCGGTGGTTACGTTAGTGGTGCCTTCCTGCTTGGCATAGTAGCACTGAGGAATGGCAGAGTTGATTTTATGTGAACCCAATGGGTTGGTGCTTTCGTTCTTGAAATAGATATGGGCAGGTGTTCCCAAAGCCTCTTCAAGTGCATAGGCGCGTACCAATGGAGTAGAACGATAGAACTTGTACTTCTCGAGCACCTCTTCTGGAATATCAATCCAGCGATGCTCAGTATCAAGCTCCTGTACACAGCACTCACGAGGGAAGATGTGTGCCAGATCGTCTACACCCAGAGGCTGCTTGGTGGCAGGATGGATGGGAGGCATTGGTTTGGTTGGCATGTCTGCCTGAATGTTGTACCACTGTGTGGGAATCTCACTCTCTTGGAGGATGAATTTTTTTTGTTTAGACATAATATAATACGTTTTAGAATTTGGAATTCCGACTGCAAAGATAACATTTTTCGTTGATAATTGACAGTTGGTAATTGATAATTTTGAAAAAAAGTGTAACTTTGCACCCAATTATGTGGATGATTGCAATAATATTAGGCTATTTTGCAGTTTTGTTCGCTATCAGCCGACTGACTGCACGGCGTGCTACGAATGAAACCTTCTTTCGCGGCAATCGTCAGTCGCCTTGGTATATGGTGGCATTTGGCATGGTGGGAGCCTCGATATCTGGTGTGACCTTTGTGTCAGTGCCGGGTATGGTGACCCAAATCGATATGACTTATATGCAAACCTGTTTGGGATTTATATTGGGTTATATCGCTGTGGCTTTCATTCTGCTTCCCCTCTATTATCGCCTGAACCTGACAACCATCTATTCCTATCTGGGACAGCGATTGGGGCAGCGTGCCTACAAGACTGGGGCCTCGTTTTTCCTGCTATCTAAGATGATAGGCGCCGTGGTGCGTTTTTATGTGGTCTGTATGATTCTGCAGCAGTTCGTATTCGATGAGATGGGCATCCCGTTTGTGGTAACCGTATCGGCGATGGTTGCCCTTATCTGGTTATACACACGGGGCGGGGGCATCAAGACGCTGGTCTGGACGGATACATTTCAAACCATCTGTCTGTTCTCTGCTCTTCTCCTTATTATATATAAGGTGGTGGGCGAATTGGGATTGACGATACCTGAGGCTGTTAGTGCCATAGCTGCCGATGAACATAGCAGGATGTTTGTGATGGATGATTGGGTTTCGAAGCAGAATTTCTGGAAGCAGTTTCTGAGTGGTGTGTTCATCGTCATTGTGATGACGGGCCTCGATCAGGATATGATGCAGAAGAACCTGACTTGCAAATCGCTGCGCGAAGCCCAGAAGGATATGTGTACGTATGGCGTGGCTTTTGTACCTGCTAATTTGTTGTTCCTCTCGCTGGGGGCTCTGTTGGTGATGCTGGGCGAGAGTGGGGTGTCTGATGCGCTGCTGCCTGGATTCGTTCAGCGTAGCGGACTGTCGGTATTGGTTCCCTTTACAATAGGTATCGTGGCGGCATCGTTCTCGAGTGCTGATTCTGCCTTGACCTCGCTAACTACCAGCTATTGTGTGGATATCAGGGGTAGGGCAGGTGACGAAATACTACGCAAACGGGCGCATCTGATGATCAGTCTGATGTTTGTGGTGATGATTCTGTTGTTCAGAATGCTGAACTCTACCAGCGTTATTGATGCCATCTATACCATCTGCGGATATACCTACGGTCCGCTTTTAGGCCTCTTTGCCTTTGGCATGTTGACCAAGCGTATGCCTCGTGACCATTATGTGCCATATATCTGTATAGCATCGCCATTGGTGTGTTATGCCATTGATGCATTAACCTGGTATTTGGCAGGCTATCACTTCGGTTATGAACTATTGATGATGAATGGTGCGTTTACTTTTCTTGGCCTCCTCGTCTCAAGTTCTGCAAACTCTCCAAAAACTCCTTCGGCTGAGTGCCAAACTGCTTCTTGAAGCATGTGGCAAAATAACGTGGGTCGTGGAATCCAACACTGTATGCCAAATCGCTGACTCTCAGATTAGGATTCTCCATGCCCAGTCGTCTGGCCTCTTTCATTCTGACATCGCGGATGAAGGTCGATACGTTCATGCCTGTAATTGAGCGCAGCTTGTTATATAAGGTAGAAGCACTGGTTCCCATATCAGCAGCTAATGCGTCTCTATCGTAGGATTCGTCATCAATATGGGCATGAATATGTTCTAATACGTGGTTGACAAAGATCTCGTCAGGATTTGGGGCTTTCGAAATATGGTGTATCTCTTCTTCTGCCGACATCTGACTGTATTCCGTCTGCATTCGCTTTCGGTTCTCAATGATATTATCGATGCGTAGTTTCAGATCACCCAGGCGGAATGGTTTTCTGAGATATTCGTCGGCACCGCATTGGAGTGCCTCCTTCTCGTCTTCCTCCTGGGTCTTTGCTGTCAGGAGGATGATGGGCAGGTGATTGAAATTGGGGTCTGTTTTGATGGCTTTTGTCAGTTCCAGTCCATCCATCTCGGGCATCATCACATCAGAGATGATTAAGTCGAGATCCTTTTCGCGAATCACTTTCATGGCTTCGCTGCCATTTCGGGCTATATACACATGGTAGCTCGACTTAAGCAGTTGTTGCATCAGCATCAGAAGTTCCAGATTATCCTCAACTACAAGCAGCTTGTAGCCATCCTCTGTAGGCTCTTCTGGGTCTGCATTTATATCTGGTATAATCGTGTTGATATCAACAATCGCATTCTTTGGAATATTGAAGTCTATCTTGTGCTGTTCATCTATCTGATTAGGAGCGAACGCTTCTTTATTAATAGGTAGTTTTACTATGAACTCGGTTCCTTGCCCAACTACGCTTTTACAATTGATGGTTCCTTTGTGCAGATACACCAGATCACGTGTCAATGAGAGGCCCAGACCTGTGCCGATCGTTTGATGTTGACGATAGTCACCATCATGGAAACGCTTGAACAGGTGTTTCATCTGTTTGGGGGATATGCCGTCTCCATCATCGCTCACGGTGATTTCTATCTCGTCGTAATTGGTATTGGTGATGGCACTGATGGAAACATTACCGCCTTCTTTGCCGTATTTTGCAGCATTCGACAGAAGGTTATAGATGATTTTGTCCAATTTGTCAGTATCAATCCACCCCATCATGCTCTCTGGTTGACAGGTGATGGTGAATTTCATGTCCTTTTTGGCAATGAGTGGCCCAATACATTCTGCTGTTTGGCGGATGTATTTCATCACATCGCCTTGAGCAACCATCAGTCTGAGTTGGCCAGCCTCTGATTTGCTGGTTTCCAATATCTGTTGCAGTAGCCTTACCATGCGCTGGATATTGAATTGCATCAGATCATATTCGTGACAATACTGGGGTTCCGTATCACGAAGTTTGTCTACTGAAGCAGAGATGACTGAAAGCGGGGTGAGTAACTCGTGCGTGATATTTGTAAAAATCGCACTCATCTGAATTCTTCTCCGTACTTGTTGGCTTCGCAGATACAGACGTCTTCCTGCGAAGAAAATAATGGTCACTATCGCCATTATTAGGAGGGTTAATAGTAAACGGCTGTCCATTATTGATAAAATTGACTTGTGCAAAAATAGTTATTTTTTTAATACGAGCCTAATTATTTCGATAAAATTTGCTTTTTGAAGCGTTAAAATGTTTAAAAATGATGATTTTATGTTGATTTTTAGTTAAATCACGCATTTTAAACATTAAAAATCTTAATTTAAACACGTATTTAAAAAACTTGATGTATATTTGCAGCAGAAAAAGATTTTAATGGTTAAGGTTTATGGTTGATTAATTTAGTTTTTTAAGTAATTTGGTGAAAAGGTTCGTCGTGAGACGAGCCTTTTCAAATTATATTACCTGTTCAACAAGAATCTCTCAGCTTCGATAGCTGCTTGGCAGCCAGAACCTGCAGCGGAGATAGCCTGTCGATATACGGGGTCAGCGCAATCGCCTGCAACAAATACGCCTGGAATCTTGGTCTTTGGCGTACCGTCAATCTTCTTCAGATAGCCTGTCTCGTCCATATCCAACCACTCCTTGAAAATGTCGGTGTTGGGCTTGTGGCCAATTGCAAGGAAGAATCCGTCGATAGCAATGTCAACCAGTTCCTCATCGGCTTCACCCTTACGCTTAACCAGATGGGCACCTTCAACACCATTCTCGCCATAAAGACCAAGGGTATTATGCTCGAAAAGAATCTCGATGTTCTCGTTCTCCTTTACGCGCTGTTGCATCACCTGAGAAGCGCGAAGGAAAGGTTTGCGGACAATCAGGTAGACCTTTTTGGCCAGTCCTGCCAGATAGAGAGCGTCTTCGCAAGCGGTATCGCCGCCACCTACTACTGCCACAGTCTTCTTGCGATAGAAGAAACCATCGCAGGTAGCGCATGCAGAAACCCCCTGTCCGTTGTACTTGCGCTCGTCGTCAAGTCCTAAATACTTGGCAGAAGCACCAGTGGCAATAATTACGGTATCAGCTTCAATCTCTGTACCATCGTCGGCAGTGCAAACGTATGGAGCTTTCGAAAAGTCAACCTTGACAATCTCTCCACTACGGATATCTGTTCCAAAGCGTTGAGCCTGTTCCAGCAGATCCATCATCATCTGATTGCCGTCAACACCCTGAGGATAACCTGGGAAGTTCTCAACCTCTGTGGTCTGGGTGAGCTGTCCGCCTGGCTGCATGCCGCTATACTCGATTGGACTCAAGTTGGCACGTGAGGCATAAATGGCTGCAGTATAACCTGCGGGGCCACTACCGATAATTAAACACTTGGTATGTTCCATATGATAACTGTTTATTATGATGTTGGCTATTACTTGAGCAGTTCTTCGATCTGCTTGGCAATATTGTCGATGTTCTCAGTGGGCTCGAAGCGTGCAACTACCTGTCCTTTCTTATTAATAAGGAATTTAGTGAAGTTCCACTTGATATCTGCTTTCTGCTTATAGTCAGGATCCTCTTTTGAAAGCATGTCGTCGAGGATGGGGGCTATCTTGTGGGTCATGTCCCAACCGGCGAATCCCTTCTGTTCCTGAAGGAACTTGTAAAGAGGATCAGCGTCGTCGCCATTTACCTTTACCTTCTTGAAGCGAGGGAATTCTGTACCAAAGTTCAGTTTACAGAACTCATGGATGCTCTCATCAGTACCAGGAGCCTGCTGACCAAACTGGTTGCATGGGAAATCGAGAATCTCAAAACCTTGACTGTGGTACTTTTCATAAAGTTTCTCCAATTCATCGTACTGTGGTGTAAATCCACATTTTGTTGCTGTGTTTACAATCAGCAACACCTCGTTGGCGTATTCCTTCAGAGATACGTCCTTACCTTTTCTGTCTTTGACAGTGAAGTCATAAACTGTTTTCATATCGTGTTGTAATAATATTCCTATTGTAATATAATAAAAAAAGATGCGGCCTTGGCATATGCAACTACCATGGACGCATCTTTTAATGTTCTTTGCGGTTTTATCTTACTTCTTCGCAGCCTTACCGTAGCGGCTCATGAACTTATCGACACGTCCTGCAGTGTCAACGAGCTTGCTCTTACCTGTATAGAATGGGTGAGAGGTGCTTGAAATTTCGACTTTTACCACTGGGTAAGTTTCGCCTTCGAATTCTACAGTGTCATTTGTCTTTGCAGTAGACTTCGTAAGGAACATATCGCCGTTGGACATATCCTTAAATACGACGGGGCGATAGTTTTCTGGATGAATACCTTTTTTCATTTTGAGTTTAAATATTAATGTTATAAATATAAATTTCGCATAAAGCGGGTGCAAAGTTACGAAGTTTTTTCTGAATTTACAAACTTTTTGTGTTTTTTTCTTTGTTTACTCAGATTTTTGTGCTATTTTTGCATCATAATTAGTACTAATATGCGAAGATTTCAGTTTTTATCGTTATTTTTACTCCTCGTTTTGGTAGGATGCCATGCCAAAAACAAAAAAGGACAGCAGGTGTATGGTATCGGTTTCTATAATCTGGAAAACCTGTTTGATACGACTCATGATGAAGGAAAGAATGATTACGAATTTCTGCCAGAGGGTAATTTTAAATGGGATACGGAAAAATACACCAATAAGTTAAAGAATATGGCTCGTGTGTTGGCTGATATGGGAACAGATCAGCTTCCGGATGTAGGTTGTGCAGCTATTGGTGTGGCTGAGGTGGAAAATGCCAAGTGCTTGACCGATCTTGTGAACCAGCCGGCACTCAAAGCGCGCGGTATCCAGTTCGTACATGTGGAAGGTCCCGATCAGCGTGGCATCGATTGTGCATTGCTCTATAATCCCCAACTGTTTAAGGTGAAGAACTATAAGCTCGTACCTTATATATATAATAGGCCTGAGGATGCGGGCCGTGCCACCCGTGGGTTCCTGGTGGTGAGCGGCATGCTGGCAAAAGAGCATGTAACTATTATCGTTAACCATCTGCCTTCGCGTGGAGCTGCTTCTTATACTCGTGAGGATGGTGGAATGCAGCTACGCGCAGTCAAGGATTCGTTACAGAAAGACGATCCTAATGTGAAATTATTCATTATGGGCGATATGAACGACGATCCTCAGGATTTGTCGATGTCGAAGTGCTTAGGTGCTAAGCGCGAAATGAGTGAAGTAGAAGAGGGGGGTCTATTTAATCCTTGGTGGAATATGTTGGCTTCTGGTCAGGGTACACTCCAGTTCCAAGGTTCTTGGAATCTGTTCGATCAGATTATCCTATCATCTAATCTCCTCAATCAGACTGGTCAGAAGGACTTCTCTACCTTGAAACTTCTGGATTATCAGATTTTCCGCCGCGATTATCTGATTCAGCAAGATGGACCGTTTAGGGGAAATACCTTGCGTACAAGTGCTGGTGGTAAGTGGTTGAACGGTTATAGTGATCATTTGCCAACTTTGGTTTACTTAATGAAGGAGAAATGAGTGAGATAGTAGAGCGACATCCATTCGAACCGTTTCTGCCTGCGAATGCCAAGTTGTTGATGCTTGGTACTTTCCCGCCTGCAGAGAAACGATGGTGTATGCGTTTCTATTATCCCAATTTTATTAATGATATGTGGCGTATTTTTGGCATCTGTTTCTTTGATGACAAGCAGCATTTTGTGCTTGAACAGGAGAAGCGGTTCGACTTGGAACGTATCATTCCTTTCTTGAATGAGAAGGGAATAGCCATGTATGATACCGCCACCCGTATTCGCAGAACCAAGGATAATGCATCTGATAAGGATCTGGAGATTGTTGAACCAACCGATCTCGATGCTATGCTCAGAAGCTTACCTTGTTGCGAGGCTGTGATAACAGCAGGCCAATTGGCTACAGATTTGTTTTGTAATCATTATGGAATCATGAGCCCCAAGGTGGGGGAGTATGCAGATTTTAAGCTCGATGGCAGAATGCTGCGTCTTTATCGCATGCCCAGCAGTTCGAGGGCCTATCCCATGAAAACAGAACGTAAAGCAGACTTTTATAATATTGTGTTTAAATACTTAGGATTATGACAATCATTGGAATTGCAGGAGGTACAGGTTCTGGTAAGACTACCGTTGTTAAGAGAATATCCAAAGCTCTGCCTCCACATTGTGCAGCAGTTGTGCCCCTCGACTCGTATTACAACGACACTACAGGGTTGACGCCCGAAGAGCGTAAGGCTATCAACTTCGACCATCCTGATGCTTTCGACTGGAAGCTCCTGACGGAACACATCAAGAAACTGAAGAATGGTGAAACAATTGAACAGCCTACCTATTCATATATAGAGAGCAACCGTCTGAAGGAAACCATCCATGTAGAGCCTAAGCCTGTGATTATCATTGAGGGAATCATGGCTTTGCATTACAAGAAGCTCCGTGATATGATGGATTTGAAGATTTTTGTGGATACGGATAGCGATGTACGACTGATTCGTAACATCCGTCGCGATGTTGTAGAGCGTGGACGTACGGTAGATATGGTTCTGGACCGCTATGAAAAGGTACTGAAGCCCATGCACGAACAGTTTATCGAACCAACCAAGAAGTTCGCTGATCTGATAGTTCCCTGGGGAGGTGATAACCGTACGGGAATCCACATCCTCAAAACATATATCGAAGGAATCGTTACGGGAGTGTAGTCACTTCCGTAACATCTTCTTTTACTTCCTCAGCTACAGGGATCTCCTGTGCTTTCTCTGCTTTTCGCTTGTTTGACTGGATTTTCAGCGAGTTGATGATTTCTGTTATACCATACAACAGTGAGCACCAACCGAGTATCAGCATAGCCATGCTGGCAGGGCTCATTGGCCTGAGCATGACATAAAGACCTGTAAGCAGGATTACAGATGGAAATATCCAATAAGCAAAACTCATTTTTCCGAATCTGCGTGCTTTTACAAGTACCATATACTGGTTAATAGCGCCAAGTATCAGTATCGCTCCAATGATATACATGAGCGCTGTAATAAAGATGTGTGGGGTGATGGCTAACAGCAATCCTAAGATAATACTACCTAATCCAACAAGTGGAAATGTTGGTTTTTCGCCCGTGATGACATTGCCTTCAGCATCGGAAATCTTATAGTCGGATACATGTTTGTTGGCGTTGAAATACACAACCATCGATATGACACCTGATAATAGGAACAGAATGCCAATAGCAACTGTGATCCATGTAACGGTGTTATCTGGGTACTTAATCAGCATGATACCAATGGCTATGGCGCAAATGGCACGGAAAATGGAACTTTGTAGTATCTTCATCTTCATAATTTCTTGGTTTTACGGTGCAAATATAGTAAAATAAGGTGGAATGAGCAAATAATTCTGTAATTTTGCAGCAAATTTTAAAAGATGATGACAACTTTATACTTGGTTAGACACGGCGAGACGATAGATAACGCCAATCAGATTATGCAGGGACAGACCCAAGGTGAACTGAACGAGAATGGTATTCGCCAGGCTCAGGAGTTCAGTCGTGATTGGCAGGATAAACCACTTGATGTTGTTCTGGCCAGCGACTTGAAACGCTCTATTGATACTGCACGTATCATTGCCGAACCACATCAGTTGGAGGTACTGACGACACCCTTGCTTCGCGAACGCGACTGGGGTAGTTTTACTGGTCGTTATATTCCGGATTTAAAAGGTGAGACATGGCCTGATGATATTGAAACATTAGAGAACCTTCTTTCCAGGGCAGGCGAATTCATCGCTTATGTCAGAGAGACATTCCCGGGAAAGAAGGTATTGGCCGTAGGCCATGGCATCATCAACAAAGCTATACAATCATATTACTATCAAAAACCAATGAGCGAGATTCAAAGGATGCAGAACGCTGAAGTCCGCATCCTTGAGTTATAGTTCCTATCGACGACCTCCCATACGGCTACCACCAGAGTGGCTTGAGCCTGAAGAAGAGTTGTTAGAGCTGCTATGCGAACTGTTGCCTACGCTGCGGGTTCCATGCGAACTGCTGTGTGAACTGCTGTGCGAACCACCGCGATAACCTCCAAAAGAACTGTCGTTGCGACGATTGATGCCGTTGCTGCGGTTCTCGTAGTGGCGATTCTCTGGTCGGCTTTCAATGCGATGGCTATTGGGACGACTCTCGAAACGATGACTATCGTGACGACCAGTTACGCGGGTAGAACTGTGACGAAGATTGCGGAAGTCGCCACGATTCCAACGATCGTGCATGCCAAAGTGCTCTCTGTGAGTAGGGCGGAAGTGCTCTCTACGTCCATAGTAGTAGCCATGTGTACCGTGGATGTGCCAAGCGTGTCCACCACGATAAGTTGCATAGAAGTGAGGACGACCGAAGTAGAAGAAATCGCGATGTGGATAGCGACGATAGATGCCGAAGTGCCAGTATCCAGCCTCCCAATAAAGTGGACGGTAGAAGTAGGATGCTGCAATATAAGCATTCCACTGCCAGTCGAACAGGATGTAGCTCAAATCGAGATTTCTGCGCTCCCAATAAGTGCCGAATACATCATCGCGTCCAGCTACTCCCATCAGATAGTCGAGGTTTATTTCATAGGCAGCCTCGTACTGTTCGTCAGTGAGGTTCAGCTCGTACGCCATCTTATCGGTGAGAAACAGGGCTTCGTTGCGAGCCTGCTCATAGCTCATTGCACTTGCTGTCATTGTTGAGGTCAGCATCACCATCAGTGCGAATATCATCTTCTTCATAATCGTATCTTTTTAATTGGTTCGACATTCAAATTATTGTTTCACGTTGCAAAGAAACAACATTTCTATCTCATATACAAAGGATTTTCCCTAAATGGGCAGAGGAAAATCCCTATATGTCTTTTAATTATGAATATTTTTGTGTAATTTTGCCCCCAATATGAAGAAATTTGTATCTATATTATTAATAATGTGTAGCTCTCTGGTTATGAGCGCTCAACAACGTTCGCTTACCGATAGCATTCATTATCGGGCGGAGATGCAGGCTACGCTATCCGATGGTGACCATACCCCTTTGTGGCTGAATGCTAATAAGTATGGACTCAGTTCACTCAAAACAGCCAATGGCTATCTGCGTGGATCTATAGAGCGCCCGCTTTCTGCTGATGATAATCGGAAGTGGGGGATAGGTTATGGTGCTGATATCGCGGTAGCTGCTGGTTTTACAAGTACAGTGATTGTACAGCAGGCATATGTAGAAGGCCGATGGCTGAAGGGGACGCTGACTGTCGGAGCCAAGGAATATCCCATGGAACTGAAGAACCAGGAGTTGAGTACAGGCTCACAGACGCTTGGTATCAATGCCCGCCCAGTGCCTCAGGTACGTTTGGCGTTGCCTGAATACTGGACAATCCCTGGTACAAATAACTGGTTAGCGCTGAAAGGACATATAGCCTACGGCAAATCCACCGACGCTGGTTGGCAAAAGGATTTTGTAGCTCCCCAGAACCGTTACACCGAGGGTACGCTCTATCATAGTAAGGCAGGTTATCTGAAGATAGGACCAGGTAACTTTACAGCAGAGTTGGGTTTGGAAATGGCCTGCCAGTTTGGAGGTACCTCGCATTTGTTTGAGAATGGCGTAGAAACGGTGTATGTCAACGATGAAGGACTGAAATCCTTTAAGAATGCCTTTATTCCTGGAGGTACTGATGCTACTGATGGCAATTTCAAGAATGTAGAAGGTAATCAGTTGGGCTCGTGGGTAGCACGTTTTAGTTACGATCAGCCCACCTGGAATCTGGCTGTATATGCCGATCAGTTTTTTGAGGATAACTCGATGATGTTTCATGTAAACAAGAGTGGCGATAAGTTCTTCTGGTACGACTTTAAGGATTGGCTGTTAGGTGCCGAATTACAACTAAAAGCTAATGCGTGGCTTAACGATATTGTTGTAGAGTATCTGTACACCAAGTATCAGGGCGGTCCGGTTTATCATGATCAGACCAGTCATGTAGGCTACCAGATTAGTGGTCGCGATAATTACTATAATCACCATCTCTATACTGGTTGGCAGCATTGGGGGCAGGTGATGGGTAATCCGCTTTACGTTTCTCCGCTCTATAATGCCGATGGCCATATTGAGGTGGAGCATAACCGCTTTGTGGCTTGGCACTTAGGTTTTAGTGGCTCGCCCTTACAACAATTGCACTATCGTGTGTTGGCTTCCTGGCAAAAGAGTTATGGCTCGTATTATTATCTGCCAACCTGCCCTATGGAGAATGTGAGTTGTATGGCTGAGGCTGATTATACTCTAAAAGCAGGCTGGAGCATAAAAGGTGCTGTAGCTGCTGATTTTGGCAAGTTGCGAGGCGACAACTTCGGTTTTCAGTTGTCAATCGTCAAAAAAGGATTAATAAAGTAACAGTTCATGAAGATGAAACGTATATTATATATGATAATAGGTGTAACCTTGTTATTGACAGGTTGTGATAAGGAATACTCTGACAATGGTCATCTTGACGGCTTTTGGCAGCTGACTTCTTCGCCTGGTATCACGTGGTCATTCCAGGGGCATATCCTGGAATTGCGCGATGTGAATAAGGTGCATCAGGATATTGTGATGAGTTTTACTCGCGAAGGTAACAAACTGAAGTTGTCGGCCCCTTATAGAGTGGATCGCGACTTAGACGATGTTGCCCTCGAGGACGCTGACTTGCTGGTTCCTTATGGTATAGGCAGTACTTCTGCCGAGTTTAATATCGTGAAACTAACAAGTAGCCATATGGTGCTTGATGATGCTAACAATACTTTGGAATTCAGAAAATACTAAAACTTCTTTCCAAAGATAATTCTAAGAAATGTCAGCCCAAGTATCTTGATGTCTAACCACCATGAGCGATGCTCCAAGTAGTCAAGGTCCATTTCCAGACGTTTCAGCATCTTCTCCATAGAGTCAGTATAACCATTATATAGTGTAGCCATCGAGGTAATGCCTGGACGTATTTGGTAGAGATATGTATATCGTGGATCTTGTTTGATAATTTGTTCAATATAATATGCTCTCTCTGGTCGTGGTCCGATAAATGCCATATCGCCAAGAAAGATATTCCATAGTTGGGGTAGTTCGTCAAGATGATGCTCACGCAGGAATTTCCCGGTCTTTGTAAGGCGCTCGTCGATACCGTCATTACATAATTGAGGACCGTTTTCTTCTGCATTGATTCGCATGCTACGGAATTTATAGATGGTGAAAGGCCGCCCGAATCGTCCGATACGTTCTTGTTTGAAAATCACAGGACCGTCGTGATTGCGTTTGATAGCAATATAGCAAGCCAGAAATAGTGGTGAGAAAACTATTAAGCACACGCTTGCAAAAAAGAAATCAATCCATCGCTTGACTTCTTTTTCAAAAGCGTTCATACCATCAAATATATACGAGTAGCTTTGGTTCATCCAGATATTTATTGTTTATTGTTATACTTATTATAACGTTACCTCCATTTATTTATTATGTATTCTAAAAAAAATAATTCAAATAGTTCTTATCTCAGGAAAAAAGTGTAATTTTGCGTCGGTTTTATATATGCATATGAATCAATTGGTATCAATTATCATGCCCGTTTATAATAATGCTGACTATCTGGAGAGTTCTATTTCTTCAGTGATTAATCAGACATATCCCAACTGGGAGCTGATAGTTGTTGACGATTGCTCCTCTGATTCATCTTCTGAAATAGTGATGAGATTTGCTTCAGTAGATGATCGAATCCATCTATATAGAACGCCTGCATGTTCTGGTTCTCCTATTGTGCCGCGGAATTTGGGCATAGAAAAGTCAAAAGGTCGTTATATTTCCTTTCTGGATAGTGATGATGTTTGGTTGCCTTCGAAATTGCAGCATCAATTAGATTGCTTTGCGAAGCATTCCGAAGCTTTTCTTGTTTTTTCGGATTTTGAGAAAGTCAGTCAGACTGGCACTCGGAATAATCGCGTGCTCTCTATGCCAATGAAAGTAGGGTACAGAAAACTGTTGGAAGGAAATGTCATAGGCTGTCTTACAGCTATCTATGATGCGGAAAAGATTGGAAAATGCTTCTTTCCTTCCTGTGGACATGAAGACTATGCATTGTGGCTTTCGTTATTGCGTCATGGTGGCGAGGCTGTCAATACAGGTTATGTAGATGCATTATATAGAGTGCGAAAAGCCTCTATCTCTTCAAATAAATTTGTAACCATGCGTTGGCAGTGGTTCATTTATCGTCGTGTGGAGAGTCTGAATCTGTATCTGTCTCTCTTCTATTTTGTAAAGTATGCATATCATGCCATCCGGAAATCATGGATTTGAGCTGATTTTTATCCATGTTGGGGAAGCTGGCGACACCAGATGATTGATATTCATCCATTTTTCCGGGCAGATGACGATTTGCTGGCTGCCTTGATGAAGCCAGGCGCCCCACCACGAGAAGGAAGAGTTGGCAATGATATGGTGCTGGCAGTAGGTCATCAGCTGCATGTCTCTATAGTTTTCATAGTCTCTATGCCAATCTACATAGATAATGGGATGTTTGATATGTGCTGATAGGTTCTGCTTGCACCATGAGATGTCGTTTGAGAAGATCAGGAATAAATCTGGCGTCGTTCTTGAATATACTTCATGTATGGCATCTGTATAATAGTCGATGGTGCAGATGTCCTTAAAGAGCTTATCGGTAATATAGTCGCCTCGTCGCACATGGATGGCCACGCTATTGCAGTTTGCTGCTTGTTGTGCCAGATTGAGATCTCTTTCATCCGTAAAGTCCGGGAATCTGAACGTTTTGAGTATTAGTTCCCGCTGATTGATGAAATAGTCTTCGTGCTGCCAATATCCGTCATAGTACTTATCACCTGTATCGTCAAGCAGATGTTTCTCGATACTTAGATTCGCTTTTTCTTTCAGCATGGTTCTGCGTACGGGAAGCAGTCGGCTGCCTATTCTCCAGGTTTGAAAGTTGGGGTAGGGATAGGCTAATCGTGCTATCTCCAGCAGTTTTGCTTCCTCATATCCTGCATGGAATATTCTGGTGATTTCAAAGCCATAGTGTTTCTTGTATCCATTGAAACAGTGCAGATCTAAAAGAATCCGCTCGTTTGGGAACTGTTGTTGCAGCACCTTGTAAAGAGCAAATTGAAACATCTGGTTACCCAGACCACCTATGACTTTCACGATTTTCATATTTTCCCTAATAGCTTTTTGGTTCCAAGTATTATGTGTTCATATAACCAGATGGCTAATTGTATTTTTCTTCCATATGTGTTGTTGATGATGACTTTGTCTTTTCTGAATTCCTTCATGACGTTCAGATGCTGAGTGATTTGTCTTTCGTGTCCGTGATAAGACTGTATCTTGCAACTCTTATAATAAGAAACTTGCTTCCCTTGTAGCATTCGATAATACCATTCAACATCTACCAGCCATGTTAGGTTGGAATTAAACTGTTGCATTTGATTTCGCCTAAATGCTAAGCAGGCTGTAGGGCCAATGGTATTTTGTAAGAACAAAAGCTTTGGATGCTGGCAGGCAAAACGTTGTGTGAAATTTGTTGTAAGTCTGTGTCTCTTCTTTCCATGTTGCAATACCTCCACATCTGTAATGACAACCTCTGATTTCTCCATTTGCTGAGCGATGAGTCTAAGGTGTGTTTTACTAACCATTGCTTCATCATGATGCATCAGTATCACAAACTTCCCTTCAGCTTTCGATAGGCCATAATTCCAATTATCAGCAGCTTTTCCGCTTGATTCGTGGCGAAAGTATCTAATCGGTTTATCGATAGATTTGATGTAGTTTGAAATCTCATTGTTGTCAGAATCATCAGTCACAATCACCTCATAGTCTGCATCCTGTTGCTGCAGAACCGAATCAAGTGCACGTTTAAGCAGTGGCAGATGATTATAGGTTGGTATCACGATACTGAACATAATCATTGCTTGCCTCCTTTCGTTATAATCGATAGATAACTACCCATACATAGTAACTTTAATATATATGCCAGAAGTATGGCCATTGCAATGCCAAAGGCTCCTTGCTGATTTTCAAGAAAAAGGTAGGCTAATGCTACTGTTGATATGCCCCATACGATATTAAATCCAAAGCATGTCCACATTTTTTCTCGACTATAGAGCGTCATCTCCAGTATTTGTGCAAGTGCTGTGGGGATGGTAGAAAATGCCAAAGCCGTTAGAGTGGTAGTATCAGTAAAGGTTTTGCCATAGAGAGGCATTAGTAGTGGAGCAACAAACCATGATACAAAAGCCAGTATGGTTGCTATGCCACCAATAAGAGCAAGATTGCCTATAAGGGCTTTGCGGAATGTGTGATAGTCGGTAATACTCGACATAATCGGAAGTACAATCTGGCAGATAGTGCCTGGTATAAACAGTAGTATTACTTTCCATTGGTCTGCAGCCTCGAAAATACCTAATTCGCCATAATTACTTACTCTTACCAACATGGAGCGAACTAACCAGAAAACAGGTGTAACTGTGAGTGCCGATAGGGTGGCGGGTATACTATAACTTAATATCAAAGCCCAGTCTTCAC
Organism: Prevotella sp. P6B4; assembly: GCF_000619985.1. NCBI lineage: Bacteria > Pseudomonadati > Bacteroidota > Bacteroidia > Bacteroidales > Prevotellaceae > Prevotella > Prevotella sp. P6B4. The sequence goes on along the minus strand of NZ_JHVE01000015.1, from coordinate 5,575 downwards.
GATTAACACTCTTTGCAAAGGCTGATATTCCTGCTTTTTGGAGCGCCCTGATAGCTGACAGCTTGTTGGCTATATAAAGACACAAAACTCCAATCGCAAAACCTGCTACTGCACCTTCTAACTGATAGAAATAAGCCCCAACAACCATACAGGCAGCCTCGAAAAAGCTACCTATTAGCGTATTGATGGCTATTGATTTGAAATCTTCGAGTCCAGCCAACGTGCCGTTTTCCGAACTGTTTAGTATCGATAACAGTAATATTACACTGCCAATGAGCAATGGATTGGTTAGTTCAGGGGCTTTTAGATAATCTGCAGATAGCAATGGTGATGTGGCAAGTGCAATAGTGGTGATGGTAATGCCAAGTACCAGTGAGAAGATGAAAGACATGCGATAGATTGAGGCTGCATGTGCTTGCTGTTCTTTCCTGAATGCCGCTATGTATCTTGTGGCTGTTACGCCTATTCCACCTGCTCCAAGAATAATAAACATGCCAAGTGTGGAGCGTACCATTCCCAACTGGCCAAACTGCTCTTTGCCGAGAATGCGAGCGCATAATATGCCGCTCAGAAAAACCAGAAACTTACCTAAGGCTGTTCCTGTGAACGACCATATGGCTCCGTTACTCATTCTCAGGGCAATGTCCGAGGCCTTTATCTGTGAGTATATTGTTTTTATGTTATCTTTCATTTTAGTGGATACAGATTGTAGGTGTGATGAGTTTTCGAGAAATCGTAAAACTTATAATCATCAATATGCAACCATTCCGGACGGATGGTGTTAATGCCTATCAGCCTAATGGCAAATAGAGCAATAACAATTATGCGAAGTAATTTGTTGAATTTGTTGCTAGGCTGTCCGTATGGTTGGCGCATAGCAGCAGGTTCGATATACCGTAGGAGTTGGAAGATCATGAAGGGCCACAGATATTCATTAATTCGCGAAATAGGGTAGATGACTGGGGCCAAAAGGGAAACGCAAAAGGCTGTTAGGAAGACCCAAAAGTATATGGGCTTCATTGAGAGTGCCTTGTTAAGCTTTTGAGCCAAAAGACATAGCGCTACGAATAGGCACATAAACAGCAAGTCAACTAAACCAATCATTGAGAGTGTACCTTTTTGTATGGCCTTTTGATAGTAGGGGTGATCGCGCAGTCCCAATAGCGAAAGGATTTCAAAAAGAAATACAGCCAGCACTAATGCTGTGCTTATAGCTATTGCTGCGTGGCGTTTGGAGGGCTTTATGTGTACAACAATTGGTAGGAAAAGCAGAAATAAGGCCGAAATATGGAACATGCTGGCACATAGTACCAATATGCAGTACTTTACTTTTTTTCCTTGCTCTAAATATCCGAATGCAATATAGAATAATAACAATGCAAATGTCTGACGGATAATGCAATAGTGGGAAAAAAACATGCTGGCTACTAACATATAGAAGCACGCGTAGGCTATGCTCTTTGCATTTTTGTCGATAATCCATAGTTCGCCAATGGTAATTACCAGGCTCGAAAAAATGATGATTGTATAGGGATTGTCAGATACATATCGCACCAGGATGTGGATGAGTATCTGGAATCCATACTCAAATTTGTCCAGTAGATGAAAGGTGGTGACAGGCTCAGTCTTGTAGCTTAACAGGTGAGCCTTCAGATAGTAAAAACCATAGTAATGCGAGGTGTCGTTAAGTACAGAGATATCTCTGAATCCAAAGAAGCCAAATAGCAGCACAAAACATGCCACCAATTGGAACAGACGGGCTGCTCCAACGGTTTTAAACTGCTTTGCCACTAAGTGTACTATAAGAAACAGGGCAAAATAAAGAAAAACCAACACCATCGCTTCCTTGCTTTTATGCCTCTTTTAATATGCTCCTGACATTTAGCTTCAGATAGAAATAGAAGGCAGGAATAGCCAGGCCGAGGAATAGGGCAATGAGCAGGCTCGTGCCTTTCTTGGGGAATATAGGCTTGAGTTTTCCCATAGGTGGCGATACGATGCGCAGATTCTGCGAGTTGTACACTTGGGTGAGGCTGTTCTCCTCGCGCTTTTCTAAAAGATAGATGTAGAGGGCCTCGATGATCTTGTGCTGACGCTCGGCGGGAAGCACCTTGGTAACTTCTGATGGAGCTGCCGATATCTGCTGCTTCAGTTTCTGGTCCTCACGGTTCACGGCCTTCTGACTGGCTTTGAGTTGAGCTACGCTGTGGTCCAGTGAGTTAACGATCGCCTTGCGCATGCTGCCCAGCTGCGCATCCAGATCCTTTACCAGCGGATTGTTTTCGCTGCTGTTGTCGGCCATCTGGTTGCGCTGCAGTTGCAGCTTGTTGTATTCGTTTATCTGCTTGGCTACGTTATCGTTGTCAGGAAGCAGATTGGCTGGCAATACCTGATTGCTGCCTTCCGTATGGTTCACCTGCTGGCGCATCTGCTCCATGATGTATAGCTGGTTGTTCACCTTCACCTGCTGTTCGTAGGTGAGTGCTGCGTTGGCCATATACATCTTGGCTGCCTCTTCATAGTCGGGCATCAGATTGCTGCCCTTGAACTGTGCGATGTTCTTATCGAGTCCGCTCAGTTCCTGCTCAATGTCTTTGATGCGCTCATTGATAAACTTGGTCGAAATGTCAGCCGTGCTCTGTTTGTCTTTCATCCATTCATCCTGATACACCTTAATGAGGGTGTTGATGATCAGTTCTGCTCGTTCGGCTATCTGATCCTGATAGCCTATATGGATGATGTTCGTCTGGTCGTTGGCTAAGGAAACATCCAATGTCTTCATACAGCCTTCTACCTGGTCGAACTTTTTCTCCTTGGTGATGTGTATGGTCATATCGCCGTTTTTGTCCATCACTTGCTTGAAGTGCTTGGTGGCGATGACGCTGATGGGGCCGATGGGCGTCTGGCATATGGTGTTTACCTTGCCAGGAATCTCTTCATCTACCTTGTCTTTGTCTTTGCGTATCTTATAGAGGGTAAAGGTGCCGTCCTGGTGCAGGTCCATTTTCATACTGGCACCGTCTTTATCTGATAGCTTAGGGAAAGATAGTTTTACTGGCAGTGTCTCCTCCCATAACTCGCGTTTCATCAATCCGTCGTACATCTCATAATGGGTATCGAGTCCCAATCGGTTCACAACTTCCATCAGCAGCGATGGACTCGAAAGAATCTCCATTTCATTGTTCACATTCGAGGCAATATTGATTCCAGCCATTCCTGCCAGCATGCCCATGTTGGCTGACATCGACGACAATAGTCCGCTGCCACCATTCTCGTCCTTTACTAATATGGTGGCGCTGCGTTCGTATTGCGATACGGTTGTCAGCAGAAATAGGATGGCTATAAGGATTGTGGCTGTGGTTGATGCTACAAACCACCGCCAATGTCTCTTGCATTCGTACAGATACTGTTGTAAATCCATTTTTTCTTCGTTGTTTATTTAAATACGAGAACGGCTACCGTAGTGAGTACTGAAACGATTGATAACCAGAATGATATGCTGCGGGTTTCGTTGCCGTTTGCAGTCGATTGGCGTGCTCTCACATCGTTTGCTTTCACGTAGATAATGTCGTTCTGGTGGATATAGTAGGCTTCTGAGCCGAAAAGGTCTTTTGCTGAGTTGAGGCTCAGAATGTATGTCTTCTGCATATTACCTTCGGTTCTAACCACCATAACTGAATCGCGCTTACCATATTGCGATAGATCGCCTGCTTTACCTAATGCTTCCATGAGGGTCAGCTGGTCTTTCTCAATCTTGTAAACACCAGGTGCTTTTACTTCACCTGTTACCGTGTAGGTCATGTTATGTAGCTCTACTGTCACGTTGGCATCTTTCAGTAGCTCTTTCTGCAGTTCTCGTTTGATGGCTTGTTCGGCCTCATAGCGAGTCATCCCGCTGATCTGAATCTCGCCAACAACGGGTATCTCGATGGTTCCTTGCGGACTCACCGTGTATGGCGCGATATATTGGCTGCCAGCAGTAGTGCCTTGACTGATCTGGGTGGCTAACGATTTGTTGAACAGATTGCTCAGTTGTGGGTCTTTGCTTTTCACAATGACTGTTATCTGATCGTTTGGCTGCAATCTGATATGACCATCAACGGTGATTGCTGTCTGCTGACCGTTTTCCAGGTCTTGCAGATAGTTGAAATTCTGTGGTGTTGAGCAGCTTGCTAACACCACTGTAGCGCATATTGCTATAAAACTCTTAGTATTCATTATACTTTTAAACGCTCGTTTGCCCTTTTTTATTATATAAATCGTGGCAAAAATACTATTTTTATGGCTAAAAATGTTGTTTGTAACAGAAAAAGTGGTATCTTTGCAGGCGAAATCGCAAGCGAGCGTTTCTCGTTACGACGATTTTCATCTTGGGGTTGACTGGATTTGACGGCGAGATGAAATGGTACGTAAGCACGCGGAGGCTTCTTTGGTTCCCTCCATAATCTGAGTCAAGGAAATTATAATTGGCAACAATGAGTATGCTCTCGCTGCCTAATCGAAGTATAGTAGATTACTGGCTTTATTCCTTTACAAGGTAGAGGAACGAGACGTCGCTCCGAGGATGTGGTTCCGAATCCAGAGATCAAGCGGCGCAGGTTAAATCGGAAATAGTCCATGTAGGCTCCGATGCAGGGATGAAGCTTTAGGAGATAAGGTTGCAGTTGGTGGCTTGGGTCTTGCTGCAGCTCGAAAATGAAGGCCAAGATAAGCGTGTAGAAAGCGTATGGTTTCCTTGTGCGGACGAGGGTTCGACTCCCTCCAGCTCCACTTTAATTAAAACAGAGGATATGTCTGAGTATCAGGCATATCCTCTGTTGTTATCTTCGAGCCGAGTGCGGTGGTAGTGCTGCCTGTCCCAGTTTCCCAGTATCCCAGTTTTTTTTCAGCCCACCTACCCTAATATACTCTTTTATAAATGTTAATATATGTATAATTATATAAATATATATGTATTATTAAGAGGCAAGGTGCGTTTAGAAAACTGGGATACTGGGATCTGTGACGTTTTGTGCTAAAAATGCTCGAATTAATAGTACGTTACTTTCAGGTAGATAAACGTTATCTTTCAGGCGAGGAAAAATATTCTTTCCCACGAGGAAGTTACGGCTCTCTTTTCTTTGCAAAATCGGTGTTTTTCAGCGTTTCATGTCCTCGTCAACCCATTTCGCCCCCTCGTAAAATTGCCCTCAAATTGCCTAAAATCCGCCTCAATCCACCCCATTTCTCGCTCAAAATCATCACCATAGCCCCATTTCCATGCAAATCGTGTAATAAGCAAATCTAAACACACCAGTTTTTCGTAAAGTTAACCAACCAGTTTCATTTTTCTGTTTTTTTAATGTTTTGTTTGTCGAAAATGGTTTGTCTGTTCTCCATTCTATAGCTTGTACCTTTGAGATTTATCACCTCACATCTGTAGAGAATTCGGTCGAGCAAGGCAGATGCCAGCACTTCATCATCGAGGGTCTGGGCCCATTCTGTAGGAGCCTTATTTGTAGTTATGATGATGGAGGTATGCTCATGCATAGTGTTGATGAGATTGAAGAAGCCAGCTGCATCTTCCTTGTTGATG
>NZ_JHVE01000014.1:0-104410 GCF_000619985.1 Prevotella sp. P6B4 | reverse complement strand
TAGAGAGTTTAAGATGTCAGATGTTATAATTTCTACCATTTGGAAACCTTTAAATGACTCAACAATTCTATTGTCAGGAAGAGAACTTCCCATTAAATTCATTGATGATGAGACGATTATTTTTCGTGATGACACACTATGTCTTCTGAAGGATTACAAGTATATCCCCAAAGAGTATCAGAAAATATTAGGGGTGGATATTAAAACTGGTGGTTTGGGGAGATAGAATTGAATAAAAGGATCAAAGGGACTGAGAATCCGATCACTTTCTCCGCACCCCATTTCTTTAATAAGGTGCCAGGGGACAAGGTGCCAGGGGACAGGTACATGGCACCACCACCCTCGCGGAAACATGTTTAATGGAGTGGAATACTTTGACCTTATAAGATATGATTCAAATGAGATATTAAATAATCAAATTAATAGAGTCGTAAATGAGACTATACGTAATATTAATAAGAAGAGGGTAAAATGATGATAAGAAGAATGTTATTTTTTATATATTTGTGCTTTAGCTTAAAGACAAATGCTCAAGTTCAACAAGATACAATACAAATTTCAGAATATTGTATTATATTAAGTTTTCCTGGAGAGTACATAATAAAGGAATACTCGTATGAAGAAGGCGTTTTTTATGACTACTTTTTTTTGCAAGAATCGAGTATTATTACTATTCATGTTGGGTCTATGGTAATTTTACCTTTAATCGAAAAAAAAGATATAATTTCCAGTTGTCTGATAGGAAATATACTAAAAGATGAAACCGCTAAATATTTAGAAGATGGAAAGTTAAAATATTGTCGCGAAATAAATATCTTTCCATATCATTTGAATATTATCTATGATAAAGTAAGTTCGCAATTGAAAGATAAATATGATTTTGTGTTTGACAATATAAAGGTATTTAGATAATCATGGGGATGGAGATGAAGTGCACCCCAGTAACTGTTAATCTTGTTAAATTCTGCCATGATTATTTGGCTGATAGAGAAATCGTGCGTATATTTGTCCCAAATCAATTACTTTTAACTTAAAAGGCTCAAACCGCCACTAACTTATGAACGGAAATTTAATGCTAAAGACAGGGAAGATAGAGGTGCCAAGGGACAGGTACATGGCACCACCACCCTCGCGGAAAGGAGATGCCACGTACCTGTCCCCTGGCACCCACAATGGCAAAGAACTCGACAAAATGCACGGCCTGAATACCTACGATTACGGCGCCAGACAGCACGACCCGATACTTGCAAGATGGGATAGAATCGATCCGCTGTGCGAGAAGTACTATAATGTTAGTCCGTATGCATACTGTAACAATAATCCAGCTATTCATATTGATAAGGACGGGAAAGTCCCCTTGGTATTGATTGGAGCATTAGTTGGTGCTGCAATTGAAGGTGGTATTGCATATTCTGAAGGCAAATCTACACGGGAAATAATAGGAGCTGCTGCGAAAGGACTCATTGAAGGAGCTGTAATGACTATACCATTTGCTAATGCTTCAGCAGCAATTGCAACGTCTGCTTGTGGAGGAGGAATTGGGAGTTGTATAGAGCAATATATTGGTACTGGCACTATAGAGACAAAAGATGTTATGGAAAGTACTATATCAGGTGCTATAAGTGGAGGAGCGAGCCACGTAACATCACAAATGCTTAGTACAACCAAGAATATGGTTGAAAAAAAATTGAGCAGAAGTTTTCTTCAGAGATTGTTCAAAAAGCAATTAAGAAGGAAGTTCAAACAGAGATGAAACAAGCAGGTAAAGCTATTTCTGGCCAAAGTGCTCGTCAATCAATTAATTCTGCTACTGCACGCAGAATAAAAACGTTAAAAGAAGTGGAAAAATCAGAGATTAATTTTGCATTCAAAACTACAGACTATATTCAGCAACAAATAAATGCTAAAGCTGGTGATTGGATTACAAATGGAGTCTTTAATAAAAAATAATATTTTATGGATTCATATGTTTTAACTAAAAAAAATGAATATAAATTGGGATTCTACATTTCAATTTGCCTATTTGTATTCATAATTCCGTGTTTTATTTATATGCTATATATGAGTATTTATGGTAAACCTTTAATTGGCTTGTTGCTTATTACGCTATGTCCATTGTATAGTATATTTAGGTTTCTTACGTTTAAAGAAGATAATAATTATTACACTCTTTTGATAGATGATGAAGGACTATTAATTCGTCAGAGTGACACAAATGAGAAGCTAAAATGGAACCAAATAAAAAGCATCAGTTTTCATTTAGGAAAATGGCGACTGGATGGATTGGTAATGGATGTATCTGTAATTGGAAAAAAGAGAATTACTTTCTCATTTTTCAATTACACACCAGGAGTAAGTATTAAAGAAATAAAAAAAGCAATTTTATTTTTTTCTAAAAACCCAGCTATAATAAAAAGGGAATCATAGTGAAGTGCCCCCCTGGCACCAGTCCCCTATATTCCGACATATTCGCCAGCCAAGTACTTTGTTAGTGATGGAAATTCTTCTAAAATAGTGACAAATGTATCTATTGATAAAAATAATGGTATTAAACGAGATGGCATAATATCTCCTTATAAATTCTGAATATGAAAGTATTATATTTTATGATTTTCCTTTCTTTAGTTGCATGCTCACGAAAAGAAAACAACTACTATAGTCGTTCTTTAGGTCATATGAATGATTCTGTGTCGCTAACAGAGAATGTTGTCTGCCAAAGTATTATTCGGTTTAATGATTCTGTATTGACGGAACGTTATCAAACATTTGACGAGTACACTATGTCTGGTAAAGGACGACCTGTTCACTCTCCCTTTGTATATGTTAAAAGGCATAAAGATTCTATATTGGTGTTAAGCTCCAATAGGAAAGATTCTGTTCGTCTATATGTTAAGTTGAATTACAATATTTGGTATAGCCATATGGAGTATGATATGTGGAAGAAGGAACATTATATACCATCAAAAGACAAACTGTCAAAGACAGCTAGGACTTATGATAGGTACTTCTATAATGATACAATTCTAGAAGTAAAAACCTGTTATATTACAGGTAAACAATACCATCAAATATACATTAAGACTAATTGTAATCTTTATATTATAAGAAACGTAGAGCATCTGAACTTTTCGGTTTTCTCTGATTTACGTAGAATGGTCAATAATTTGATATTGTCTAATGACAGACGTGTGAATAAATATGTATTAATAGAAAAGAATAAAAGATATACATATGAAGGAAGAAATAACAAAGATACTTATTCTTACGAAAGAAAAGCTTATGGCATTTGGGGAATTCAACCAGGAATAGAAGAAGCGAATTTATATGAAGGGGTGGATATACGAGAGTTTTCTGACAATTTGAATAGATATCAACATGACAACTCGGATATTATATATGAGGCTGCTGATGAGGTGCCAGTATTTCCCGGGGGAACTAGTAGATTCTATGAATTCATTAGAAACAACATAAGTGATTCTTTAAAACTTGACAAAAGGCCATATAGAGTGATACTCGAAGTAGTTATAGAAAAAGATGGTCGTATTATTAACGCAGGAGTTAAGAGCTCTATTGATTCTATACATGATAATGAAGCATTATACATAATTAAAAAAATGCCTAGATGGGTGCCAGCAAAACTTAATGGTAATTTTGTTCGTTATAAAATGCTTATACCAATATCTTACAAATAATCCATGGTTTATGTATTCATAAAGATATTACATAGATTCAAGGGACAAAAGTTGAAGTGAACCCTGACATGCATCATATTGGGAACGGATTCAAAACACTAACAATTATTTTAAGTAAATTATGAAATACTATTTAATTATCTTTTTCTGCTGTATATTTATATACACAGCTTGTGGTCAAAAGAGGCCTAATATCACCCCTGAAGATAAATATGATTTGTATACTCACAAACTGCAGGGAGACACAGAAAAAAGAGCCGTTATTCAAAATAGGCGACCAACTATCAACGATGTGAACTTATTTATGGAGAAAAGATCATATAACGAATTCAATAATCTACGTTATCTTTTTCGAAACGCCGATTCACAATTTGAAATACTACTTTATGCAATAATCGCAACAGACAAATTTGATATTGTGCCTGCATATTATGAAGTCGCATGTTGCCTAACCAATTGTTTAAGTTATCTAACAATTGGGAAACATTCGAAAGAGATGGCAACTCATTATCTTGAAATTGGAGCACAGAAAAATAAAATATGTGCAGATGCATACAATTCTCTTGATACGCGTAGAGATAATGCAAAGATGTGGATGCCAAAGAGAAGTGTAAACACACTCGTTAAACTTAAAACAAATTCTTTAATGGGATCTATAACAGATTATAACAATCTCAAAAAAACACTTCTAAAAGATAATAAATACGATTATTTACTGTATTATTCTTATATAATGGCAGAACGATACGACTATACTCCTGCAAAAAAAGATATTATTGATATAATTAATAAGGCATATAAAAAGTACAATTTAGGGGAATATGGTAAGGAAACGTTTTTTTTCTGTAGTTTTTTTAAGGATTAGAATTTATAACTATTAGTGAAATATTACAAATGAAACTGAAATTATTACTACCATTATTGCTATCTGGAGCGATGCCGGTCTATGGTCAGGTGAATCTGTCTGGCATGGTGCCAGAATCGGCCGACAGCTTGCAGAAATGCAAGATCCGCTACTTCTCGCCCGGCAGAGGCGGGATGAACAGAGTATGGGACTTTTCCAAAAAGCTGGGCTCTAAGGAGTCTTCGCAGGTGATGTTTATGAAAGACAGCACAGGCATGGTGTCGGTCATTGAAACCTTTAAGAATAGCTACTATCGTACAACCCCCGACACGCTTGTACTCCTTGGCAGTGAAACGGCGTTGGAAAAACGTGCGTATGTCGATGATAAGATCTCCAAGAGATTCCCGCTTGTATATGGCGACTCTATCAGCATGCCTTTCCGATGCGAAGGCATGTATTGTGGTAATCATCCTTTCCGTGAGTTAGGTGTAACCACCATTAAGGTTGATGCCATGGGGGCTATCGTACTGGCCGAGAACGATACGGTAGATCATGTCAGACGAGTACATACCATTGATTCCTATTCTATCTGCATGGATATTCTATCTTTAGTAAACGATGCAAATAAAGGTCTTAATAAGACCGGGATGCAGATTGTTTATAGAAGAACGGGAAGTGATGTTAATAGTTATGATTTAGACGTGGTAAGATGAAACAGATTGTATATATATCGTTATTTTTGTTTTGTGTCATGTCTTGCTCAAAAGGATATGATAAAGCAAGGCTGATAGCTGGCGATAGCTGTCAGTATTGGTATTATGCGCATTCAGATCCTGATGTCAAAACAAAATTCTACATGTATTTTGATCGTGAAGGAAGGATGTATACTCTCGAAGAAAGATATGCCGACAAGAAATTCTATCTCCATGATGTAGATGACGTGGAAACTATTCCAACATGGTCTATGGTGAATGATTCTGTTATTGAAATGGGTTCACTCAATTGGAAATTGACCATTGTGAATGATACTTTTCTTATCATCACGACAGACGAATACCACTGGGGTGATACTTTGTATAAAGTGACTGATGCATATTTGCTGAAGAAACTACAAAAAGTTCCCATTCCGTAAGGGCAAAAGGATTGAAGGGAGGTGAGAGTGATCATTACAACCATTAGTGATATATTATTTATGAAACTGAAATTATTACTACCATTATTGCTATCTGGAGCAATGTCGGTCTATGGTCATGTGAATCTCTCTGGCACGGGACTGTCCCCTGACATGCGAGATATCTGATTCTTATGGAACGACTGAGACAAAATCGGTACAGCAGCAAACCAAAGATCGCTCACATGATGTGCCTCATTGGGAAGCGGGTGGTATAAAGACAGATAATGGTAAGCCTGAAATGAACAAATATGGAAGGCCCAAATTAAGAAATTCAAAAAGTAAAGCAGAATACGAATAAATGGAAACATTGGAACAAAAAAAGCGAAAGCTTATTGGCAAGATTAAGTATCTTGATAAATATATCAGAACACTTAATAGAATCATTTTAAAGGGAGTTGAACCAACAATGTTATTATCTGTTGTTGAAACAGATAATATATATCCTTTGAGTTTAATTTACAAAACTGTTAATAAAAGAACCTTGGATTTTTGTGATAAAAAAGAAGAATGGGGAATGATAAAGGATATTTTTGGTAATAATCCTTTGTATATTTGGTTAACACATGGTAGTGAATGTGGTTTGTGTCCCTTGGAATCAATAGATTTATTTAATATCGATTTTGATTATGAAGATGACCCAGAAGGAATAATCGTTCTGATTACACATGATTTTTCTAAAAAGATAGTTTTGGATTTTTATGAGGAGAGTAATGGAAAGAAAATAGATATTATAGTTAAAAGTATTATTAAGAAGAAGTAAAGCGTCTGTCATCCCCTGGCAATTACAACAGGCAATTCAAATAATACAAACAAAAAAATGAGAATGGACTTGAAAAATAGATTCATGGTATTATTAATAATTCTACCATTATTATATAGTTGCTCAAAATTTGAGAATAAACTTTCTCAATATATGTAGAAAGATATGCCTACATGTACAGATACAACATATTGGCGCATAGTTGATTTGCAGGATGTTGTAGGCGTCAAGTACGATAAATTGTTTCTAATAGGATCTGATTTCGAAGAAGATATTGCAAGAGAAACTGGAAAAAGCTTTTTCCAGCCTTGGGGATGGTTGCGTAATCATAAAAGTAAACCTTGGGGGCATGGGGTGTCACTCAAAAAAGGAAAGGAATCTGAATGGACAAACTAAGATAGCTATTAAGTCTCTTGATGTTTGCTTCTGCTTCGATGTTGGCGCAAAGTACAGGGCAGAACTCTGGATTCACAGGGGCGGAGAAGGTAATCATTATAATTATTAGTGATATGTTGCATATGAAACTGAAATTATTACTACCATTATTACTATCTGGAGCAATGTCGGTCTATGGTCAGTTTAACTGCCTAATAATCGTAAAAACTTTTTGTTAGAGTTGCTGACTTAAGTAAATTCGGTCGATTTTTATGCTGAGTTAATTCGATTGATGATTTGAGCTGGCTCGATTGATCGTTTGAATTAACTCGCGGTTTTTCAGTCACCCCTACGATATCCAAAAAACGATCAATAATGTGTCACTATTTCTCTAAGATATGGGCCACTCAATCCTTGTATTGTTGATTCACATTGCAAAAGTAGCCATAAAAAACAGAAAAACAGCATTTTAGCGAAAAAATATTTTGATATACGGGCTTTTTTCCGTAACTTTGCAGCCCAAAATAATACATATATAAACAAATGGCAGAAACAAGTAACAGCATTCTACAGAAACTGGACGGACTGGAGGCACGATTCGAAGAGGTTTCAACCTTGATTACCGATCCCGCCGTGATTGCCGACCAGCAGCGATTCGTAAAACTGACAAAGGAATACAAAGACCTGGGCGATATCATGGATGCCCGCAAACGTTATATTGCATGCTTGAACGGCATCAAGGAGGCTAAGGATATACTGGCTAACGAGAGTGACCCCGAGATGAAGGAGATGGCACGCGAAGAGCTGGCTATCAACGAGGAATTGCAGCCACAGTTAGAGGAGGAAATCAAGATTGCCCTCATTCCGAAGGATCCCGAGGATGCCAAGAACGTAGAAATGGAAATCCGCGCAGGAACAGGTGGCGATGAGGCTGCCCTGTTTGCCGGCGACCTATTCAAGATGTACAAGAACTTCTGCGAGTCGAAGGGCTGGCAGGTTGCTATCACCTACGTATCCGAAGGCGCCGTAGGCGGTTTCAAGGAGATTGACTTCTCTGTATCAGGAGCCGATGTTTACGGCACACTGAAGTACGAGAGTGGTGTGCACCGCGTGCAGCGTGTGCCAGTGACCGAGAGTAACGGACGTATGCAGACGAGTGCTGCCACCGTGGCCGTGCTGCCCGAAGCTGATAAGTTTGAGGTACACGTAAACGAAGGCGAAATCAAGTGGGATACCTTCCGTAGTTCGGGTGCCGGTGGTCAGAACGTAAACAAGGTTGAATCGGGTGTACGCCTGCGTTACATGTGGAAGAACCCCAACACGGGTGAGACCGAGGAAATCCTGATTGAGTGTACCGAGACCCGCGACCAGCCTAAGAACAAGGAGCGTGCGCTCTCTCGCTTGTACACCTTTATTTATGATAAGGAGCACCAGAAGTACGTAGATGATATCGCCAACCGCCGTAAGAGCCTGGTTTCTACTGGCGACCGTTCGGCCAAGATCCGCACCTACAACTTCCCACAGGGCCGCGTGACCGATCACCGTATCGGCTATACCACTCATGATTTGCAAGGATTCCTGGGCGGCGATATTCAGGCCATGATCGATGCGCTGACCGTTGCCGAGAATGCCGAGCGTATGAAGGAGAACGAACTTTGATTCATTGAACATTAAACATTAAATCAGATATGACCAGAAAAGAACTGATTGAACAGATTCGCGAGAAGCAGAGCTTTCTGTGCGTGGGACTGGACACAGACCTGGACAAGATGCCCAAAGGCCTGAAGGAGATTGTAAAGAAAGAGTATGAAGAGGAGGAGATGATCTTCGGCATGCTGTTTGAGTTTAGCACCCGCATTATCGATGCTACAGCCCCCTACTGCGTGGCCTACAAGCCTAACCTGGCCTTCTACGAGGCTTACGGCATTGAAGGTATGGCTGCTTTCGAGGGTATTATCGAATATCTGCAGGAGAACTATCCCCAACACCTGATTATAGCCGATGCCAAGCGCGGCGATATCGGTAACACATCGAAGATGTACGCCAAGACTTTCTTTGAGCAGTACAACGTAGATGCGCTGACCGTTGCCCCTTATATGGGCGAAGATAGCGTAACACCGTTCCTGGGCTACGACGGCAAATGGGTGGTACTGCTGGCTCTTACCAGCAATAAAGGCAGCCACGACTTCCAGTTGATGAAGGACGAGAATGGCGAGCGCCTGTTTGAAAAGGTACTGAAGAAGAGTCAGGAATGGGGCAACGACGAGAACATGATGTACGTAGTTGGTGCCACACAGGGACAGATGTTTGAGGACATCCGTAAGCTGGCTCCTAACCACTTCCTGCTGGTTCCTGGCGTTGGTGCTCAGGGCGGTAGCTTAGAGGAGGTTTGCAAGTACGGCATGATTAAGGACTGCGGTCTGCTGGTCAACTCATCTCGCGGCATCATCTACGCCTCGAACGAGAAAGACTTTGCCGAGGTTGCCGGACAGAAGGCCGAGGAGCTGCAGCAGCAGATGGCCAAGATCCTGGCAGATGCCGGCATCTGCTAAAGATCAAAGTTCAAACTTCAAAGTTCCAAGTTTGTGGGCGAGGTTAAGATCATTAACGACCCGGTATTCGGGTTTATCAAAATACCACAAGGCATACTCTACGGGATTGTAGAGCACCCCTTATTTCAGAGGCTGAACCGCATCAATCAGTTGGGGTTGGCCTCTGTGGTGTATCCTGGGGCCAGGCATACGCGATTCCAGCACTCCTTAGGTGCTTTCCACCTGATGAGCGAGGCCATTCTGAACTTACAGCAGAAAGGCAACTTCATCTTCGATTCGGAAGCCGAAGCCGTACAAGCAGCCATCCTGATGCACGATATCGGGCACGGTCCCTTTTCGCACGTACTGGAGAACACGCTGATTAGCGGTATCAGTCATGAGGAGATATCACTGATGATGATGGAAGAGATCAACCGCTCGATGAATGGACAGCTAAATCTGGCCATCTCTATCTTCAAAGGCGAGTATCCGAAGAACTTCCTGCACCAGCTGATTTCGAGTCAGTTGGATATGGACCGACTGGACTACCTGCGCCGCGACTCGTTCTATACCGGTGTGACCGAGGGTAACATCGGCAGCGCACGTATCATCAAGATGCTCAACGTGGTAGACGACTCACTTGTAGTAGAACAGAAAGGTATCTACTCGCTGGAGAACTACCTGACCACCCGTCGGTTGATGTACTGGCAGGTATATCTGCACCGCACATGCGTGGCCTACGAGAAGGTATTAGTCAATATGCTGAACCGCGCCAAGTGGCTGATCCGAAACGGTCAGCAGGTGTTTGCATCGCCTGCCCTACTCTATTTCCTGGAGAACGATATCGACGCCAAATGGTTCGCATCGCACCCCGAGGCGCTGCAGTACTACAGCGAACTGGACGACAGCGACATCTGGAGCGCCATGAAGGCCTGGAAGCACCACAGCGACAAGATCCTCGCCACACTGGCCACCGACATGCTGGACCGTCATATCTTCAAGGTCGAAGTACTGGAGGATAAGCCTACGCCCGAACGCTTGGACGAACTGAAACATACCATCGCCGAAAAGATGGATATCGCCTACGAAGACGCCCACTATCTGATGAGCCTGAACACCATCCAGAAGGATATGTACAACGTAGACGATGACAAGATACAAATACTTTACAAAAACGGCGAGATCAGAGACATTTCTGAAGCCTCGGAATTGCTAAATGTTCAGTTACTATCAAAAAAAATACGAAAATATTATCTTTGTTATCAAAGATTTGAAGAAAAATAGTTATCTTTGCACGGATATTAAAATTAATAATTGCAAATTATGGAGTTTACAGCCAAACAAATTGCAGAACTGATTCAGGGAAGAGTGGAAGGCAATGAGAATGCAGCCGTCCGCACTTTTGCTAAGATTGAAGAGGGCGTTGAAGGAGCCATTTCATTCCTTTCAAACCCCAAATATACGCATTATATTTACGACACCAAGTCGAGTGTAGTACTCATCAACGAGGACGTAGAGCTTGATAAACCAGTTAGTTGCACACTCATCCGCGTAAAAAACGCCTATGAGTGCGTGGCCAAGCTGTTGCAGTTCTACGAGTCGATGAAACCTGCCAAGACCGGTATCGACCCATTGGCATCTATCTCGCCTAAAGCCAAGATTGGCGAGAACGTGTATATCGGTGCCTTTGCTGTGATTGGCGACGGTGCTGTTGTAGGCAACGGCACACAGATTTATCCCCACACCGTGATTGGTGATGGCGTGCAGGTAGGCGAAAAATGTCTGTTCTACCCTCACGTAACCATCTATCAGGGATGTAAGATTGGAAATAACGTGACAATACACGCTGGCAGCGTGGTAGGTGCCGACGGATTCGGATTTGCACCTAACACCGAGGGCTACGACAAGATTCCACAGATTGGTATCGTAGTTATCGAGGACAACGTAGAGATTGGTGCCAATACCTGTATCGACCGTTCTACGATGGGACAGACCGTTATCCACAAGGGTGTGAAGCTGGACAACCTGATTCAGGTAGCCCATAACTGTGAGATTGGCGAGAACACCGTGATGAGCGCTCAGGTAGGACTGGCTGGTTCGACCAAGATTGGCGCCTGGTGTATGGTCGGCGGTCAGGCTGGTTTTGCAGGTCACATCCAGGTGGCCGACAAGACCTTCGTAGGTGCCCAGTGCGGTGTGATCAGCAACACCAAGGGTAATGGTGAGCAGCTTATCGGTTCGCCCGCCGTTAATCCCAAGATGTACTTCAAGGCACGTGCCATCGATGCCAAGCTCCCTGACATGTATCGCCAGGTGGCAGCCCTGCAGCGCGAAATCGACGCCCTGAAGGCCCAAATCGAGAAATAAATTGTAAATTGTAAATCGTCAAATTATAAATTATACGATGAAACAGAAAACACTGAAAGGCAGTTTTTCGTTGTTCGGAAAAGGACTGCATACAGGTTTGAACCTGACTGTTACATTCAACCCCGCACCAGAGAATACTGGTTACAAGATTCAGCGTATCGACCTCGAAGGACAGCCTATCATCGACGCTATCGCCGAGAACGTGATCGACACACAGCGCGGTACTGTGCTGGCCAAGGGCGACGCACGCGTATCAACCGTAGAGCACGGTCTCTCAGCACTCTATGCCTTAGGCATCGACAACTGTCTGATCCAGGTCAACGGTCCTGAGTTCCCTATTCTCGACGGTTCAGCCATTCTCTATGTGAACAAGATCCAGGAGATAGGTATTGAGGAGCAGAACGCCCCCAAGGACTACTATGTGATTCGCAAGAAGATTGAGATCAAGGATGAGCAGACAGGATCGTGCATCACTATCCTGCCCGATGATGCTTTCACCATCACCGCTATGTGCTCGTTCGAGAGCAAATTCATCAACTCGCAGTTTGCTACACTCGATGATCCAAAGAAATATGCCACCGAGATTGCCAGCGCACGTACTTTTGTATTCGTACGCGACATTGAGCCCCTGTTGCAGGCCAACCTGATCAAGGGCGGCGACCTGGACAACGCTATCGTTATCTACGAGCGTCAAACCACACAGGAGCGTCTGGACATGCTGGCCGACATGCTGCATGTTGAGCATCGCGACGCTACCGACCTGGGCTATATCCAGCACAAGCCTCTGCAGTGGGAGAATGAGTGTACACGCCACAAGCTGCTCGACATCATCGGCGATATGGCGCTGATCGGTAAGCCCATCAAAGGTCGTATCATCGCTACACGTCCTGGTCATACTATCAACAACAAGTTTGCACGCCAGATGCGTAAGGAGATTCGCAAGCACGAGATTCAGGCGCCCATCTATGATCCCAACGAGGAGCCCATCATGGACGTGAACCGTATTCGCGAACTGCTGCCCCACCGCTACCCCATGCAGTTGGTAGATAAGGTAGTAGAGCTGGGTGCAACCACTATCGTAGGTATCAAGAACATCACCTCTAACGAGCCTTTCTTCCAGGGCCACTTCCCACAGGAGCCCGTTATGCCAGGCGTACTGCAGATTGAGGCAATGGCACAGTGCGGCGGACTGCTGGTACTGAACACACTGGAGGAGCCCGAGCGCTGGAGCACCTACTTCATGAAGATTGACGATGTGAAGTTCCGTCAGAAGGTGGTTCCTGGTGACACCCTGATCTTCAAGGTAGAACTGCTGGCTCCCGTACGTCATGGTATCTCTTCGATGAAGGGCTACGTATTCGTGGGCGACCACGTAGTAAGCGAGGCCACCTTCACCGCCCAGATCGTAAAGAATAAGTAAAGTTCAAAGTTCAAAGATCAAAGTTCAAAGTTCAAAGTTCAAAGAAGAATATGGCAAATCAGATACATCCAATGGCTATTGTCGACCCCGAGGCAAAACTGGGCGACAATAATATTATCGGCCCTTTCTGCGTGATCGACAAGAACGTAGTAATCGGCGACAACAACAAGCTGTATAACAGCGTAACACTACACTTTGGTACCCGTCTGGGTAGCAACAACGAGATTTTCCCAGGTGCTTCAATCTCTACCAAGCCTCAGGACCTGAAGTTCCAGGGCGAAGAGACCACCTGCGAGATCGGCAATAACAACTCTATCCGCGAAAACGTCACCATCAGCCGTGGTACTGCCTCAAAGGGTAAGACCACTGTGGGTAACAACAACCTGCTGATGGAGAATATGCATATCGGACACGACTGTGAGATTGGTAACGGTTGCATTATCGGCAACTCTACCAAATTTGCCGGCGAGGTTGTAGTTGATGATAACGCTATCATCTCTGCCTGCTGCCTGTTCCACCAGTTCCTGCACGTGGGCGGTTATATCATGTTCCAGGGTGGTAGCCGTACCAGTCAGGACATTCCTCCCTACGTGATTGCTGGTAAGGAGCCTATCCGCTATGCTGGTGTGAACCTGATCGGTCTGCGTCGTCGTGGTTTCTCTAACGAGACCATCGAGGCCATCCACGATGCCTACCGCATCATCTACTCAAAGGGTGTGATGAAGGAAGGCGTGGCCGAAGCACGCGCCAAGTACCCCGACTGCAAGGAGGTAGAATACATCTGCTCGTTCATCGAAAGTTCAAAAAGAGGTGTCATCCGCTAAGACGCTCATCGTCATCACAGGGCCGACGGCAGTAGGTAAGACAGCCTTATGCCTCGATATAGCCCAGCACTTTGGCATCCCTATCATCAATGCCGATTCAAGGCAGATATATAAGGAACTGAAGATTGGCACGGCAAGTCCAACAGCTGAGCAGCTCACACAAGTAAAACATTACTTTGTGGGCTCGCTCTCATTGAACGACTATTATAGTGCTTCGCTCTTTGAACAACAGACACTAGAGATTCTGGAACAGGAATTCCGTGAACATGACTTCGCCCTGATGGCTGGTGGCAGTATGATGTACATCGATGCGGTATGTAATGGTATTGACGATATCCCTACCGTTGACGATGTGACACGCGAGACGCTGAAACGCCGACTGGCCGACGAAGGACTTGAAGCCTTAGTAGCAGAACTGAAGGTTCTCGACCCAGAATACTACGACATCGTAGACAAACAAAACCCACGCCGCGTGGTGCATGGATTAGAGATCTGCCTGATGACAGGTAAGACCTATACCTCGTTCCGCAAGCGTGAAACAAAGCAACGCCCCTTCCATATCGTGAAGATCGGACTGAACCGAGAGCGCGAGGAGCTCTACAACCGCATCAATCACCGTGTAGATGAGATGATGGCCGAAGGGCTGCTGGAAGAAGCCAAAAGCCTTTACCCCATGCGACAGATGAATGCGCTGAACACCGTAGGATACAAAGAGATGTTTGCCTATCTGGACGGAACATGGTCACTCGAAGAAGCGGTGGAACGCATCAAGGGCAACACACGCAGATACGCCCGCAAACAACTAACATGGTATAAGAAAGATGAACAGATAAGGTGGTTTCACCCAAACGAAAAAGAACAAATAATCAGTTACATATCTCAAGACTATGAGCAACGAAACATCTAACAAATACATGGGCATGCTGAACATGGCCCTGCAGAAAATCAAGGGCCTCTGGCCGTGGTACAAAGGATTGTATCAGGGACGCGCATGGTATATCAAGACCTTGGTGACCATCGCATCACTCATCGTAGCCTTTTTCCTCTACTTGGGTGCTGTAGATATCAACTTCCTGTGGTTGTTCGGTAAGTCGCCATCCATGTCGACGATCAAGAACAAACGTCCGGCAGAAGCGTCAATGATCTATAGTGCCGATGGCAAGCAGATAGGAAAATTCTTCAGCGAGAACCGTACACCTGTCGGCTACGAGGATGTAAATCCTGCGTTCTGGAAGGCGCTGATCGACACTGAGGACGAGCGTTTCTACAGTCATCATGGTATTGATTATCAGGCATTTGCAGCCGCTCTGAAAGATTATGCTTTACATCACGACGCGCGTGGTGCATCGACCATCACACAGCAGTTGGCCAAGAACCTGTTCCGAACACGTTCTGAATACTCTACAGGCTTGTTAGGCAATATCCCTGGTATCAAGATGTTGATCCTGAAGAGCAAGGAATGGATTACCGCCTACAAACTGGAACTGTTTTTCACCAAGAATGAGATTCTGACCCAGTATGCCAATACCGTCGATTTCGGTTCGAACGCCTTTGGTATCAAGACCGCATGTAAGACTTACTTTGGTTGCTCACCCAAGCAGCTCACCACTGAGCAGGCCGCTGTTCTGGTAGGTATGCTGAAGGCTACCACCTATTATAACCCGCTCATCAACCCCAAGAACTCGCTGAAGCGACGCAACATCGTTCTCGACCTGATGCAGAAGCATGGCGACCTGACAAAGGAAGAATGCGACTCACTGAAGCAGTTGGAGATTAAACTTGACTACAGCGTGGAGAACGCCTACGACGGTGAGGCCAACTATTTCCGAGAGGCTGTAGCCGACTTTATGAAGGACTGGTGTGCCAACTATTATGGTGAAAACAAAAAATACGCATACTATACCGAGGGTTTGAAGATTTACACAACACTTGACACCCGCATGCAGAAATATGCCGAAGAGGCAGCTGTCAAGCAGATGCAGCAAGTGCAGAAATCCTTCAACGCCCACTGGGGATCAACCAATCCCTGGCAGGATGAGCGCCATGTAGAGATTCCTCACTTCATTGAGGACCTGGCCAAGAAGACACCTTATTATAAATATCTGAATCGCAAGTTCGATGGTAATCAGGACTCTATCGATTACTATCTGAACCTCCCTCATACAGTCAAGTTATTCGACTATGAGAAGGGCTATATCGAGAAAGAGATTTCAACCCTCGACTCACTACGCTATATGGAGCGCTTTATGCACTGCGGATTTGTGGCCATCGAGCCTCAGACCGGGCACGTAAAGGCATGGGTGGGCGATATAGACTTCAAGACCTGGAAGTATGATAAGGTGACCGCTATGCGCCAGCCTGGTTCTACCTTCAAGCTGTTCGTTTATACTGAGGCCATGAATCAGGGCATCACGCCTTGTGACACCCGTAAGGACGAGTACTTCTCGATGAAGGTCATGGATCACGGCGAGGAGGTGACATGGGCACCAACGAATGCTGACGGACGCTTTACCAACTCGGATATCACCCTGAAGCAGGCTTTCGCTATGAGTATCAACTCGGTAGCCGTTCGTCTGGGTCAGGAGTGCGGTATCGACAACATCGTAAAGACTGCCCACGACATGGGGATCAAGAGTAAGCTCGATGCTACCCCAGCCTTGGCATTAGGTTCGAGCGACGTGAACCTGCTGGAGATGGTGAGTGCCTACTGCACACCTTGCAGCGATGGTGTTCAGCATGATCCCGTCTTGGTCAGCAGGATTGAGGACCGCGACGGTAACGTGATCTACGAAGCACCTACCGATGGCAAACAGGCCATCCCCTATCGTAGCGCCTTCCTGGTACAGCAACTGCTGATGGGCGGAATGAGCGGTACCAGTTCGCGATTGAGAGGTTTCGTAGGCTACGATATCACAGATACCGACTTCGGTGGTAAGACAGGAACCTCCAACAACCACTCTGATGCCTGGTTCATCGGCACCACACCTAATCTGGTTTGCGGTGCATGGGTTGGTGGTGAGTATCGCTGTATCCACTTCCGCACAGGTATGTTGGGTCAGGGTAACCGCACAGCGCTACCCATCTGCGGCTACTTCTTAGGTAGCGTACTGAAGGATCCTGCCTTCAAGAAGTATCGTGCTAAGTTTGCTGCACCACGCGATGCTGACCTCAATCAAGCCATGTATGGTTGCGGCGGTTATCTCGCTCTACCTTCAGATTCTGATTCCATTGGCGTCGACTCACTGAGAATGGCCGATGGCGAAGAACTGATAGAGGTTCAGGGCGATGGCACCCAGAAGCCGCTCGAGGGCGACAACGAGAATGCCAACCAGACACCAACACCCAACAATAACGGCGAAGCTACAGAGAAAAAAGACTAATGCACGCAGAACAGCAACTTGATCTGGACAACAAAGAGTGGCAAGACGCTCTCCAGATCATCAACTATACACGGCGCTCGCTTTTCCTGACCGGAAAAGCGGGCACTGGTAAATCCACCTTTCTGCGCTACATATCCCAAAACACCAAAAAGAAACATGTGATCCTGGCACCAACAGGCATCGCTGCCATCAATGCCGGCGGCTCTACATTGCACAGTTTCTTCAAGCTACCCTTTCATCCGCTATTGCCCAACGACACGCAATATGACTGGCGACACCTGAAGGAAACCCTGAAATATACCGGAGCCCAACGCAAGCTGATACGCGAGGTTGAACTGATCATCATCGACGAGATTTCGATGGTCAGGGCTGACATCATCGACTTTATTGATAAGGTACTGCGCGCCTATACGCGCAACCCAGAGCCTTTTGGCGGCAAACAACTGCTGCTGGTTGGCGACATCTACCAGCTGGAACCCGTACTCAAGGACGAGGACCGTCAACTATTACAGCCTTTTTATCCATCGCCGTATTTCTTCAATGCGAAAGTGTGGCAGGTTATGCCGATTGTTTCGATAGAGCTGCGAAAAGTGTATCGCCAGACAGACGATAAATTCATAGCCATCCTCGATCGTATCCGTAACAACACCGCTACGCCTGGCGACCTGAGCGCCCTCAACACCCGCGTAGCATCCAGCACCACACACCCAACACCACACACCCAACTATCCATCACGCTGGCTGCCCGCCGCGATACGGTGGATTTCATCAACGAGCAGAAACTCGCTGCCCTCGATGGCGATATCAGCATGTTTAAGGGGGTGATTAAGGGCAACTTCCCTGAGTCGTCACTCCCTACCCCCATGGAACTGCAACTGAAACCTGGGGCACAGATTATCTTTATCAAGAACGACAAAGAGAAGCGCTGGGTCAACGGCACACTGGGCACCATCGAATACATCGACGAAGAAGAGGGCATCATCGGCATCATCACTGAGTCGGGATTAGAATACGATGTAGAGCGCGACATCTGGGAGAACATGCGCTATACCTTCAACGAGAAGGAACAGAAAATCGAAGAGGAACTATTGGGCACCTATACCCAGTTCCCTATCCGACTGGCTTGGGCCATAACTGTTCACAAGAGCCAGGGTCTCACCTTCCAACAGGTATCAATCGATTTCGGTGGTGGAGGCGCCTTTGCCGGTGGTCAGACTTATGTTGCCCTCTCACGATGCACATCGCTCGAAGGTATCACGCTAAAAGCGCCACTGCGTCAAAGCGATATCTTCGTCAGGGCCGAAGTAGTGAGATTCGCCAACCAGTATAACGACCCGCAAACCATCAACCAAGCCCTTCAGGAAGGCAAGGCCGACCGTGAATACCGTGATGCCATCAGGGCGTTCGACAAAGGCGAGTTCGGCAAGTTTCTCGACAACTTCTTCAAAGCCATCCATTCGCGCTATGATATCGAGAAACCACATATCAAGAGATATATCCAGAGGAAACTGGAGATTATCAATCGGCAGAAACGGGCCATCATCGAAATACAGTCACGCCACGAGACCGAGATAGCCAAGCTGAGGGAAGAGCTCAATGCCAAGAATAACCTGCTGAAACGCCTGGCAGCCGAATACACCATCATGGGACGCGAATGCGAACGCGAACACATGCTCGATGCTGCTATCCGCAACTACCAGAAGGCTCTGGAACTATATCCAGAAGCCGGCGATGCGCAACGAAGATTAAATAAACTACAGAAAAACAACTAACGCTTGGATTTAAAGAAATCCTGCATCAGCTGCCGGCACTCTGCTTCGAGAATACCGCTGGTTACTGTTGCTTTAGGATGAAAAGCCCTGGGAGCCAGATCATGGTAGCCACGCTTCTCGTCAGAAGTGCCATATACTATACGCGGAATCTGCGCCCAGCCTATAGCACCAGCACACATCGTACAAGGTTCTACCGTAACGTAAAGCGTACAATCAGTCAAGTATTTGCCACCTAAGGTGTTGGCCGCTGCTGTAATAGCCTGCATCTCTGCATGAGCAGTAACGTCGCACAATGTCTCAGTCAGATTATGCGCACGAGATATGACGCGGTCCTTGCAAACCACAACTGCACCAATAGGTATTTCGCCCGCTTGCAACGCTTCATGAGCCTCATCAAGGGCCATTTGCATATACCGCTCGTCTTTTTTTTGCTGTTCTTCTGTAATCATGTTGCAAAATTACGATTTTTTTCTTAACTTTGCAAACGAAATGATGGATTTTAAGATCGTACACATCGAAGAAACAGATTCTACCAACCGTTGGATGAAGGATATGATAGATCAGCACACCATTGAGGAGACACAAGACCCAATGGTGGTGGTGGCTGAATACCAAACGGCAGGACGAGGTTGCGGAACAAACTCATGGGAGTCGGAAGCAGGCAAGAATCTATTATGTTCGGTGTTGATACACCCCCAAAAGGTATCAGCCAGAACGCAATTCATCATTACACAGATCGTTTCAGTAGCACTTTGTCAGACTCTGAGTCAGTATATCAGCGCCCCGATAGAAATCAAGTGGCCTAACGATATATACGTAGGCGACAAGAAAATTTGCGGCGTACTGATAGAAAACCGCATTCACGGCCGACGTATTAAGGACTGTATCATCGGCATTGGACTGAACATCAATCAGACCACATTCAGAAGCGATGCGCCTAATCCCGTATCCATCAAGCAGATTACAAATAAGGAAGTGGATCGCGATGAATTCCTGAACACCTTTCTGAGTCTGCTTGACAAGGCCTGCAACAACAAGAACATGCATCAGGACTATCTGAACAGATTATACAGGCGAGAAGGTAAACACCCGTTTATGACAAAAGGCATCCGTTTCGAAGCCAGTATCGTTGGCGTCAACGACGATGGCCGCCTGATGCTTCAGGACGAGAAAGGTGTGGCGCATTTGTTCGCATTCAAAGAAGTACAATTCATTATATAATAATAAGGTATATGGCAAGATTTAAGAGAATTCTTTTAAAGCTCTCAGGCGAGAGCTTGATGGGAAAGCAGGGCTACGGCATCGACCCTGAGAGATTGAGTGACTATGCTAACCAGATTAAGGAGATTGCCGGCATGGGTGTACAGATCGGCATCGTGATTGGCGGTGGTAACATCTTCCGTGGTCTCTCTGGCTCACAGAAAGGTTTCGACCGTGTAAAAGGCGACCAGATGGGCATGTGCGCCACAGTCATCAACTCGCTGGCACTCAGTTCTGCCCTTGGCGCTGTTGGCGTGAAGAATAAGGTGCTTACAGCCATCCGCATGGAGCCTATCGGCGAGTTCTACACCAAGTGGAAGGCCATCGAGGCTATGGAGGCTGGTTATGTGTGCATCTTCTCAGCAGGAACAGGTTCACCCTACTTCACCACCGACACTGGTTCAAGTCTGCGTGGTATCGAGATTGAGGCCGACGTGATGCTGAAGGGTACCCGCGTAGATGGTATCTACACTGCCGACCCCGAGAAGGATCCTACAGCCACTAAGTTCGATGATATCACCTACAAAGAAGTATTGGCTCGTGGACTGAAGGTGATGGACCTGACAGCCATCTGCATGTGTCAGGACAACAACCTGCCTATCTACGTATTCAATATGGATGTAGTGGGAAATCTGAAGAAAGTTATGGATGGCGAGCAGATTGGCACGCTGGTTCACAACTAAATAGAAAAATTCGAAGAAGCCTGCTATCAGCGGACTTCTTCGAACTCTACATATTCATCGTCGCCCTTATCGAAGATCTTCTTGTCTTCCTGGCGCTCATCGATAATCGTAACACCACCGCTTGTAGTTGTTCTACGAGTGGTTTTTTGTTGCTTCTCACGAGCCCTGCGGGCGTCCTGATTATCAGTCTTACGACTGCTTTTGAAATAATCTTCACCAAAGGGATTACGATCCTTCTGCTCGTTACGTCTGTCACGGCGATAGAAGAAATCTTCGGCATCTTCACGCATACGCTTCATGTTGCGATACAACACGTTGATAACGATGATAGCGATAATAGCCAGAGCAATAAAGCCGAATACAATAAAGGCTACAAGAGTCTTCATAAAGACCATTTTTACTTACTTGTTTGTTAAAACTGCAATCTTAGACAGCAATACGTACCACGCTATGATAGCCGCAAAGCCGCTAACTCCCAAAAGGAGTAACAGAGGAATACATGATATTATGAATATATACTTAATTTCATTACCTTTCCATCCCCAATGCTTGAACTTGAGCGCAAACATAGGTATCTCGGCTATCAGCAGGTAGCAACTTACGAAAGTGCCAAGAAGTATCACCCACACTATTCCATCGAATGCGATATCGTTCTGCTGCAGTCCCAATATAAGGGATCCCCAAAAAAGGGCGTTGGCAGGTGTAGGCAGTCCAATGAATCCCAAAGCCTGACGCTCGTCGAGATTGAACTTAGCAAGACGCAGGGCCGAGAAGGCTGCCATCACGAATGCCAGGAACGGAACAAACGGCAGGTCGATGTGGAATGTGCACAGATAGCTGAACACGATAGCCGATGGAGCGAAACCGAAGGTGATATCATCGGCTAGCGAATCGAGCTCCTTACCGATAGGTGATGAAACGCCCAGCAATCGGGCACTCATGCCATCAAAGAAATCGAATACAGCTCCGATGACGATGAACAGCAGCGCCATCTCGAAATCGCTAAGAAAAGCGAAATATGTAGCGATACAGCCCGAAATAAGGTTGCAGCAGGTTATTGTATTTGGAATATGCTTTTTAATCATTGAACATTGACCATTGAACATTGAACATTGACATTACGCCAACTTAGCGATGACGGTCTGATCGCCTGTGGTGGGCTGATCCATAGTGACACAAGCCTTGGCGGTAATTGGCAGATACACATCCACGCGCGAACCTAACTTAATAAAGCCCAAGTGCTCATCGATGTAGCACTCCTCGCCATCCTTGGCGTAAGTCACGATACGACGCGCCAAAGCACCAGCAATCTGACGCACCAGAATGTCCTGACCATCAGGTGTGGTAATCATGATGTCGGCATGCTCGTTCTCCTCGCTGGCCTTAGGCAGCCAGGCCTTATGATAGTTACCATTGAAGTGCTTTACAAACTTTACCTTTCCGTCAACAGGATACCAGTTGGCATGCACATTGAGCGGACTCATAAAGATAGAGATCATCAATCGCTTATCGTGGAAATAAGTATTCTCCTCAACTTCCTCCACAACTACAATTCTGCCATCAGCAGGAGCTACTACCATTTTTTCTGTATCGCCATTAAAATAGCGAATTGGACAGCGATAGAAGTTTAATGCTATCAGCCATGCGGTAACGAAAACAACAACGAAAATCCAGAAAGGAATTGTTGTCTCAAGTCCATACCACAATAATGATCCTATAAAAAATATAGCCAAGGCACTGAGTGTCAACTCGTTAGTACCTTCACGATGAATTCTGATCTTTTTCAGTTTCTTAATTCTTTCTCCCATTAGTTACAACTCGATTGTTTCTTTCTGGGTGCAAAGGTACATTTTTTTTTCGAGTGTTACAAACTTTTCACGCTTTTCTTTTGGTAATCTCGAAATTTAAGCGTACCTTTGAACCTCAAAATTAAGCATTTCAGACAAAAAAATGGAAGATTTCGTACATCTACACGTACATACATATTATTCGATTCTCGATGGACAATCGAGCATCAAAAAGCTTGTAGACAAAGCTATCGGCGACGGCATGAAAGGCATGGCGATTACCGATCACGGCGACATGTTCGGCATTAAGGAATTCCACGACATCTGTAATGGTGTAAACAAACAGCGCAAGAAAGATGGGCTTGAACCATTCAAACCTATCTTCGGTTGCGAGATGTATGTGGCACGCCGCGGCGACATGATGCTAAAGGAAGGCAAAGAGGACCTTGGTGGCTACCACCTCATTGTGCTCGCCAAGAACCAGAACGGCTACAAGAACCTGATTAAACTGGTTAGTAATTCGTGGGTAGATGGTTTCTACAACCGTCCGCGTACAGACCACAAGCAGCTCGAGAAATATCACGAGGACCTGATTGTGTGCTCGGCTTGTATTGCCGGCGAGGTGCCAGCTAAGATTCTGAAGGGCGATATCGAAGGCGCAAGAAAGTCGATCGAGTGGCATAAGAATCTGTGGGGCGACGACTATTATCTGGAGCTGCAGCGCCACGAGGTGACCGACCCCAGCATCAGAGCCAATCGCGAAACATTCCCACTCCAGCAGCAAGCCAATAAAGTACTGATTGAGTTGGCCAAGGAATATGGTGTGAAGTTAGTATGTACCAACGACGCCCACTTTGTAGATAAGGAGAATGCTGAAGCGCACGACCACCTGTTGTGTCTGGCTACTGGTAAGGACCTCGACGATCCAACCCGTATGCTCTATTCCAAGCAGGAGTGGTTTAAGACGCGCCAGGAGATGAACGACATCTTCAGCGATGTGCCTGAGGCACTGGCTAATACCGTTGAGATATTAGATAAGGTAGAGACCTACAGTCTGGATGCCGACCCTATCATGCCTTTCTTCCCCATCCCGGAGAGTTTCGGTACCGAGGAAGAGTGGCGACAGAAGTTTACCGAGGACGATCTCTATAAAGAGTTCACCTGCGATGAGAATGGCGAGAACCAGCTGTCGCCTGAGAATGGCGAAAAGAAAATCAAGAAATTAGGAGGTTACGACAAGATTTACCGCATCAAGTTCGAAGCCGACTATCTGGCGAAACTGGCCTACGAAGGCGCCACTAAGCGCTATGGCGATCCTCTTTCGAAAGAGGTTGACGACCGTATTCGCTTTGAGCTGCATATCATGAAGACCATGGGTTTCCCTGGTTACTTCCTGATTGTGCAGGACTTTATCAACTCGGCTCGCGACGAATTGGGCGTGATGGTAGGTCCGGGTCGTGGATCGGCCGCTGGTAGCGTGGTAGCCTATTGCTTAGGTATCACCAAGATCGACCCGTTGAAATACGATTTGCTGTTCGAGCGTTTCCTGAATCCTGACCGTATCTCGCTGCCTGATATCGATACCGACTTCGATGATGACGGACGAGGCAAGGTGCTGAAATGGGTAATGGACAAATACGGTCATGAGAACTGTGCCCACATCATCACTTATGCTTCGATGGCTACCAAGAACTCTATTAAGGATGTTGCGCGCGTAGAGAAAGTGCCACTGGCCATATCAAACGCCCTGTGTAAGGCAATCCCCGACAGACTGCCGGATGTGGATGGCAAGACGCCCAAGATGAATCTGACGAATGCCATCAAGGCCGTACCAGAACTGCAGGAAGCAGAGACTTCGACCGACCCACGCATTGCCAACACG
Organism: Prevotella sp. P6B4; assembly: GCF_000619985.1. Classification (NCBI taxonomy): domain Bacteria; kingdom Pseudomonadati; phylum Bacteroidota; class Bacteroidia; order Bacteroidales; family Prevotellaceae; genus Prevotella; species Prevotella sp. P6B4. The sequence continues at coordinate 79,659 of NZ_JHVE01000014.1, read as the reverse complement.
ATGAAGTACGCCAAGATGCTTGAGGGAACGGTTCGTGGAACTGGTATCCATGCCTGCGGATTCATTATCTGTCGCGACCCGATTAGCGATCACGTGCCCGTATCTACCGCCGATGACCCTGACTTCAAAGGCACCAAGACCAACTGTACACAGTACGATGGCCACGTGATTGAATCGACTGGACTCATCAAGATGGACTTCCTGGGCCTGAAAACCCTGTCGGAGTTGAAGGAGGCTTGTGCCAACATCAAGCGTACACGAGGCATCGATGTGGATCTCGATACTATTCCCATCGACGACCCCAAGACATACGAACTATACCAGAAAGGACGTACCATCGGTACCTTCCAGTTTGAGTCGCAAGGAATGCAGAAATACCTGCGCGAACTGCATCCAACGGTATTCGAGGACCTGATTGCGATGAACGCACTCTATCGCCCAGGACCTATGGACTATATCCCATCATTCATCGCCCGTAAGAACGGCCGCGAGCCCATTACATACGATATCGATTGCATGGAGAAGTACCTGAAGGACACCTATGGCATTACAGTGTACCAGGAGCAGGTGATGTTGCTGAGCCGCCAGTTGGCCGACTTCACACGAGGCGAGAGTGACGCGCTGCGAAAGGCCATGGGTAAGAAGAAGAAGGACATCGTTGACGCCATGAAGCCTAAGTTCATCGATGGCGGTAAGAAGAACGGTCACGACCCGAAGATTCTGGAGAAGATATGGGCCGACTGGGAGAAGTTTGCATCGTATGCGTTCAACAAGTCGCATGCTGCCTGCTACTCATGGGTAGCCTACCAGACAGCCTATCTGAAGGCCAACTACCCTGCCGAATACATGGCTGCCATCATGAGCCGCCGTCGCGACCAGATTACAGAAATCACCAAGCTGATGGACGAATGTAAGCAGATGGGCATAGCCACACTGGGACCAGATGTAAACGAGAGTTACGAGAAGTTCGGTGTGAACCATCATGGTGAAATCCGTTTCGGCTTAGGCGCTATCAAGGGCATGGGCGATTCGGCTGCGCTCGCTATTATCGAAGAGCGCGAGAAGAACGGCCCATATAAGGACATCTATGATTTCGCCCAGCGTGTCAACTACTCATCGGTTAACCGCAAGGCCTTCGAATCGCTCGCACTGAGTGGTGGTTTCGACAGCTTTGGCTTTCGCCGCGAAGATTTCTTTGCCAAGAACCAGAAGGGCGAAACATTTATTGAGACCATTTGTCGCTATGGTCAGCTGTACCAGCAGGAACAGGCCGAGATGAAGAATTCGCTGTTCGGCATGTTTGGAGAGGGCGTAGAGATAGCCCAGCCCCAACCACCCAAGAATGATGTACGCTGGAGCGACATTGAACGACTGAACAAAGAGCGCGAGCTGGTAGGTATCTATCTGTCGGCTCACCCACTCGATGAGTATAAGATTATCCTCGACAACCTCTGCAACACAAAATGTGTCGAATTGGCAGACACCAACAAATTGTCTGACCGCGAGGATGTCATACTGGGTGGTATTGTGACAGGTGTCAAGACAGGCTTCACCAAAACGGGCAAGCCCTATGGTGTTGTCACCATCGAAGATTTCGAGGGTTCAGGCGAACTGTTTATGATGGGCGAGGAATGGGGACAGCGTGCAGGCATGTTCTCGATAGGTGCGTCGGTCTATGTCACAGGAAAGGTACGTCCACGATTCCAGTATAATGAGAATGGTCCGAAAGACCTGAAGATTGGCGGCGTAGAGTTCCTGCAGACCATTAAGGAGCGTGCCATCGACCGTATCACCATCTCGCTGGTTACCGATCAGCTGAACGATCAGATAGTAGCCGACCTGACAGAGCTGATTAACGAGAATCCCGGCACCACGAAGTTGTTCTTCCAGCTCCGTGATTCGCATGGGGGCAACCACGTGTTGCTGCGCAGTAAGCGCGAGGGTGTCAACGTCAAGCACCAGCTGATTGATTACATCGAACAGCACGAGATGCTCTCCTACTCCATCAATTAATGGCATGCTATTTGCAGAAAAAAAAATTATAGTTCACATAGTATTCACATAATTAAACAGAAAAGAACAATGGAAGTAACAATTACAAAAGAAAACTTTGCAAGTTTGAAGGCTGGCGACCAGCCTTTGGTAGTTGATTTCTGGGCTACATGGTGTGGTCCCTGCCGTATGGTGGCTCCCATTATCTCTGAGCTGGCCGAGCAGTACGACGGCAAGATCGTTGTTGGCAAGTGCGACGTTGAGGACAACGAAGATCTGGCTGCAGAGTTTGGTATCCGCAACATTCCTACCATCCTGTTCTTCAAGAACGGCGAAGTAGTAGACAAGATTATCGGCGCTCAGTCGAGAGCTAAGTTTGAAGAGAAATTCGAAGCACTGCTCTAAGCGAACAGTGCTACGCCCCTGATTATCCGACGGTAACTACACGGTTGCCGTCGGCTTTTTCTTCTATCGTTACCTTCACTGCATCCTCAGGCAACACATCCTCTATCAGCTCGGGCCATTCAATGAGACAGAGGCAACCACTGTAGAAGTAATCCTCATAACCCATATCGTAAACCTCCTCGAGTTTCTTGATACGGTAGAAATCAAAGTGATAGATACTCTCACCCTCACCCGATGTATATTCGTTGATGATAGCGAAGGTGGGCGATGTAATCACATCGTCAACGCCCAAAGCTTCGCAGATAGCTTTGATAAATGTTGTTTTTCCGGCTCCCATCTTGCCATAGAAGGCAAACACACGACGATCACCCATCTGGGCGATAAACTCACGGGCAGCTTCCCCGATCTGGTCTAAACTGTTAATCTTGATTTCCATATGCTATTTATCTTTTCTTTCCTGTCAGTGTAATGAGCGGCACAATCATCTCTTCCAAAGAGATGCCTCCATGCTGGAAGGTGTCGCGATAATACGATACATAATAATTGTAGTTGTTGGGATAAGCGAAGAACGCATCGCCCGTAGCAAACACATAACTCGTAGAGAGATTGGGCGAAGGCAGAAGCGCCTTACGTGGGTCCTTGATAATAAAGAGACTCTTGTTCTCATCATATCCTAAGTTCTTGCCCAGCTTGTAGCGCAGATTGGTATTGGTATTGCGATCGCCCACAATCTTCACAGGCTGCGTACAGCGGATACTGCCGTGATCGGTTGTCACAATAACCTTGCAGTCCATCTGTGCCAGCTGACGGAAAAAGCCGCTGATGACAGAATGGCGGAACCACGACAGCGTAATAGAGCGATAGGCACTCTCGTTGTTGGCCAACTCACGCACCATCTTCGACTCTGTTCGCGCATGACTCAGCATATCGATAAAGTTAAACACCACCACATTCAGCGGATTCCTCTCAATCTGGTTCATCTGCTGCATCAGCTTTTCGGCATCAGCCTGGGTATTTATCTTATGATACGAGAATGTCTCTTTACGACGATAGCGCTCCAGCTGGGTGCGGATAAGCGGCTCCTCGTTCAGGTTCTTCCCTTCCTCTTCATCCTCATTCACCCATAAATCAGGGAACATCTCCTGGATTCTATTCGGCATCAGACCACTGAAGATGGCGTTGCGCGCATACTGCGTTGCAGTTGGTAGAATACTGTAATACAAATCCTCATCGACATCGAAATACTCGCTCAGTTCGCCAGAAAGCACACGCCACTGGTCGTAACGGAAGTTATCGAGCACTACGAGGAACACCTTTTCGCCAGCAGAGAGCAGCGGGAACACCTTGGTCTTAAAGATGTCGGGCGAAAGTACAGGCTTATCCATCGACAATTGCCCATTGCCCATCGACAATTGAGATATCCAGTCCAGATAGTTCTTCTTCACGAACTTCGCAAAGCCGTTGTTCGCCTCTTCTTTCTGCATCTGCAGCATCTCCGTCATAGAGCTTTCTGTAGAGCTGAGCTCCAGTTCCCAATGCACCAGACGCTTATACACATCCACCCAGTCGTGCCACGTCCGGCAATCCATGATCTGCATCGCTATCTGCTGGAAGTTCTGCTGATACTGACTTTGTGTAATCTCTGTCTCGATGGCCTTACGGTGAATGTTCTTTTTCAGCGCCAGCAGTATCTGGTTGGGGTTGACGGGTTTTATCAGATAGTCGGCTATCTTCTGTCCGATGGCCTGCTCCATGATGTTCTCCTCTTCGCTTTTGGTAACCATCACCACAGGCATCGACGGACAGATCTCCTTGAGTTGACGCAGGGTTTCGAGTCCGCTGATACCAGGCATCTGCTCATCGAGCAGCACCAGGTCGAAATTGCGCTGACGACATTGCTCTATGGCATCGGTACCGTTGCTAACGGTCACGATATCATAGCCTTTCTTCTCGAGGAACATGATGTGTGCCCTCAGCTGCTCAATCTCGTCGTCTACCCAAAGTAGTAATCCGTTTGTCATATATCTCAATGTTTACCAAAAATCATCATCAAAATCAAATGCCGACTGCTGTTTCTTCTTCGTTGCCGACTTCTGTGGCTCAGCAGGTTTCTCAGGTGCGATATCCTCAATGTCGGGCGCCTCAAGGTTCTCTGGAATAATAAGCAGATTATCCTTGCTCACCTGCATGGGTGCCAACTCGCGCTCGTAGAACTGCTGATACTCGTCGTAGCCGATTCTGACGCCCAGGTACGGTAGGTTTTTCTCACTAACCAGCAAACGCATAGTGCCAGCGATATGGGTGCGAAGAGCCTCGTTGTCATAGAGCATACGGACATATTGTAAAGCCTCATCGAAACTCTGGAAGCCACTCACAATCATACGGTTATAATCACCAGCCTGTTCTACTTCTATCTCGAAGTTGCGCACCAGGAAGTTGGTGAAGTTGTAGCGTGCCAACTCGAACAGCAACTGGTTCTGGTTCACAGAATCGGGATTGTAAACAAGCATGAACATATAGTGGTCGCTGCGGTCTGTGCTCAGCGTGTCGATGGCTGTAGAATCATCAGTCAGCGTTATGTTCTGCTGGCTCCAGAGGTCACCGATCTCGAACTTACCACCATGTAGTGTCCTACCCTCCTGCACACCCTTGATGATCATGCCTGCCAGCTGACTCACCTCACTCTCAGGGTATTTCTCTACCACCTCTTTCAACTGGGTCATACACCCTTCGCCATCGCCTGCATTCAGCCTACTCAGGCCACTGATGAAGATAAACTTGTCGCGATGCGCACCTTGCGGGAAACGGGTAGCCGAGAGGGCGGCATTAGCCTTCACCACCTCAGTCTGGTCAGTCTTAAAGGCATCGTAGGTGGCCACATAGAGCGAGTCTTCTATCTGCTCACCCCAACGGGCGTTTTCAGCATATAGTGAATCGGCAATCAAAAGGGTCCATTCGCTCTCTGGGTATTGTTCCTTCAGCTGGCTCATGCACTCATCGGCTTGCATCGTTCTGCCTTGACGCGAGTAGAGCAACCACAGATGATACCAAACCTCATCATTATGCTCGTAGCCGGGATAATCTGCAGCCAGCCGGCGCAGATAGCGCTCACTGATAGCCAGCCGTTCCATCTTGTCCTTCAGGATGATACCTGCATGGAAGAGACCGTCCTTGATGATATTGTGACAGGCAGCCTGCTGCTCTTCCGTGAATGGTATCTGGGCGAGATAGTACTCACGCTGATGGGGATCGAGGGCTACAGAATCCTGAGGGCCAGAAATGACACTGTCATTGGTCACTATTGTCATGTCGTCAAGAGGCGCAGCCGACAGACTGTCAGTTTCTGCCGACGGCATGCGGACTACCGTCTGGTTGATACGTCGCCAGTTATCTACATTCTCACGCTTTCCCCACATGCGCTGGAAGGTAATCTTACCCTGACTCACAGCTGTGGGGTTATAGAAGTACCACGTGCCCCCCGACTGCTGGGCGCCAGGCATTTGCGGGGCACCCGAAGGGGTGCGTTGGGACGATGATCGATAATCCGATTGCGCCCCAAGCTGCTGTACATCGGCGTTGTTTTCCAACTCGTTATTGCGTGCCTCCTTCTCCCGTTTCTTCAGGGCGTCAATCACACGATCGATGGCCTGATAGCGCTCCTTCTCCGGCATTTGAGCAAGCGCCAGCAGAGAATCCTGCAGATGAATGGCTTCTGTATGTGGTACCAGTTCGTCGAGCACCTTCGAGCGCTGCGACAGCACGTCGTAATCCTTACGTTCCTTGTCGAGCAGTCCGATGGCCTCGCCATAGCAGCGTTTGGCCTCGCTGAACTGTTCGCGCTCCCAGTAAATGTTACCCAACGTCAGGAGCAGTACACCTTTCTCGATACCGTTGCGTGTAGCTTTCATGTTACCCTTCTCATAAGCGGCTATAGCGCTGAGGGTATCGCCTTGAGCCATGTAGATATTGCCAATGGCGTAGTAAACCTGGTCGAGATAGTCGGCATTGTTATCATTGGCGGCCATACGTTTCAGCTTGCCTATCATCTGACGACCGTTGTTCTTAGCCAACACTTCGGTCTGGGCGATACGGGCATTAAACTCCAACTCGTAAGGCGGATGACATCTGACCACATGCTTAAAGGCGCTATAGGCCTGTTGCTGATGGCCTAACAGGTTCTGTATCTGTCCCATCAGATACCATTCGCGCGCACGTTGCAGCTTGCGACGCTCATGCTTGATGACCTTTTGCAGATAAGGCACCGCCTTGTCGTAACTGCCTTCACGGATATAGTAGTTGGCGTAGGTATAGTCCCAATCCTTCACAGCTCGGAAGTCCATCGAGTCGCGACTCATATTGCGTATCACGTCCTCGGCATCGTAGCGCCATCCCAGTTCCGTATAGCTTTTGGCAAGCCAGGCGCGAGCCAGTCCGCTGCGCATAGGATCGCCCTGATACAACCGGGCCATATACGAGAAGGTGGCAGCAGCCTCTTCGAACTGCCCCATCTGGAACTCAGCCTTACCCATCAGCAGCCACGCTTTCCAGAGGAACGGATTCAGTTCGCGTCCTTTCTCCTTGATACTATGGCGCTGGATGGCTTTCTCCATCTTCTCTACCGTTCGCTCGTAGTTCGATTTGCCTATCTCGCGACTGTTTTTATTGGCTACAGGATAGAGTGGCAACAGTTCTGTATAGTTGTCCTTGTTGCCTTTTTCCTTTTCCAGATTGCCATCGAGAAAGGCCATATGACCATTATAATAGGTATTATAGCGCGCATTGAAGGCATGCCACCAACGCGACTTAGCGGTATGCTTATTCTTTTGCGCGAGACAAGGGGCGAAAAAGAAAAATGCGGTTGTAAGAATGATACAAACCTTATTCATCAATCCTTATCGAACTTCCAGTATCTTCCCAGTTTGTTCAGTACGTTCTTATTCTTTTCTGATTCTTCCTTTTTCTTCTTCTGTTTCTGCTCTTCCAACAGACAGTGTATCTTGCAGTCGCCCTCATCGGCAGCTGTACAGGTAGAGCAGTCGTGTCCCTGCTTAATCTCATCGTCGCCCCTGTCAAACCAGTTGGCTATCAGCGCTATCACACCGAGGGCGGCTATCATCGCTACACAAACTAATGCAAACATCATAAGCTCTCAATATTAAATCCAACATATTTCAGGTCGTCCCAGAACTTAGGATACGACTTGGTGACCACCTGCGGATTATTGATAATCAATCCGTTAGTGCGCAAGGCAAAGGGTGCGAAGGCCAGCGCCATACGATGGTCTTCGTAGGTATCGATGCCTGCCTCAAGGTTGGGCTCACAGCGCTCGCCGTCCCAATAGAGCTCGCTATCGTTAGCATCGTGTATCACGTAGCCCAGTTTCCGCATTTCGTTCTTCAAGGCTGCAATACGGTCGGTCTCCTTGATTTTCAGGGTTGAGAGACCCTTGAAGTGAAAGGGGATATCGAGTGCGGCGCAGGTCACCACAAAGGTCTGTGCCAAGTCGGGCGCATTTACAAAGTCGTACTCCAACTTCGATACGCCTCGGCCATTCTTCCTCAGTGTCACCAACTGTGGAATACCCTTCTTCTGGGTTTCAAAAGTAGTCTTTACGCCCAGCAGACTGAAGATATAGCGGGTGGTTGAGTCGCCTTGCATCGAGCCATCCATCAGGCCAGTCAGCTTCACTTCAGCCTCGCGGTCCTTGCTCAGCGCCACCATCTCATACCAATAGCTGGCACCACTCCAGTCGCTCTCTATATAGTAGTCGCGACTCGTGTAGGGTTTGTGGGCCACTGTAATCGTATCTGGTGTGCTCCACTTGGCTTCAGCGCCAAACTCGCCCATCATCCACAGCGTAAGGTCAATGTAGGGGCGCGATATAATGTCGCCTGTGAGCTGAAGCGTCAGACCGTTCTTCAACATAGGGCCAATCATGAGTAGTGCCGAGATGTATTGCGAACTGACGTTGCCTGGAATCTCGAGTACGCCGCCAGCCAGTTTCTTACCAGTAATCTTCAGGGGTGGGAATCCCTCTTCACCCACATATTCGATCTGCGCGCCCAATTTGCGGAGCGCATCGACTAAGATGGCAATGGGGCGATGCTTCATGCGGTCTGTACCTGTTATCACATGGGTGCCACGCATCACGCTCAGGTAGGCCGTCATAAATCGCATGGCGGTACCTGCGGCTTTTATGTTAATCTCGTCGGGCATATATTTCAACGCCTCGATAATCACCTCTGTATCATCGCAATCGCTCAGGTTCTCAGGCAGGTTGCTGCCACCACTAAGGGCATAGATGATCAGGGCACGGTTGGATATGCTTTTTGAGGCTGGCAACTGGATGGTCTGAGCCAAACGTTCAGGTGCCGAGAGTCTATATTGCTTCATTTTTTGTAATTGTCGTTTTCTACGATGCAAAGATACGCATTTTCAGCCACAGAGCGCTCATTTTTACACATTTTATCACATTTTTCCTATTAATGTGTGTTAATCTTTGCGCCGGTTCGCAATCTTTTTGTACTTTTGCAGCCAGAACAACAATTTTAACAAACATCTGTATGAACTACATTAAGACTACTCTACTGTCGGCCCTCATGGGGCTATTGCCTATCGCCACAGCTTCGGCTCAGGGCGAAAAGGTGCTGAGAGAAAAGAATTCCGAGTTTTTCAAATCTGCCGAAGCCCGCCGTGTGGGCGACCAGTTGCTGATATGGCAACGCAATACCGGTGGATGGCCCAAGAACATCGATATGGTGACGCCGCTTACTGACGCCCAGCGCCAACAGGTGTTGGCCGACAAGCAGGTGACTGACGACTCGACCATCGACAACGGTGCTACCACCATGCAGATGACCTTCCTGGCTCGTCTGTGGCAGCAGACCAAGGATGAGCGCTATCGCGAGGCATTCAACAAGGGCGTACGCTATCTGCTGAGTGGTCAGTACGAGAATGGCGGCTGGCCCCAGTTCTGGCCCACCATGCGCAATTACCAGATACACATTACTTATAATGACGACGCGATGGTGAACACGCTGATTATCCTGCGCGAGATACTGAAAGACCGCGAGCCATTTAAGGATCTGAGTGATGCAGAGCTCGACAAGCAGATTGAGAAAGCATATAATAAAGGTATCGACTGCATTCTGAACACACAGATCAAAGTGGGCGACACACTAACCGTATGGTGCCAACAGCACGACCACACCACCCTTGCGCCAGCCAAAGCACGCTCGTACGAGCTGCCATCGTTCTGCTCGATGGAGAGTGCAAGTATCGTGCGTTTCCTGATGAATCTGCCCAACCCCGATGAGCGCGTACGCAAGGCCATACACAGTGCGATGGCGTGGTTCGACAAGCACAAGATTACCGGCTACCGCCTGGAGCGTATCGGCAAGAAGGGCGAGCCTGGTGCCGACACCCGATTGGTGGCCGACGAGAAGGCCGGACCACTGTGGGCCCGATTCTACGATTTGGAGACCTGCCAGCCCTACGTTTGCGACCGCGATGGAGTGCCCCGTAAGCATCTGTGGGAGATTGGTCCTGAGCGCCGAAATGGCTACAGTTGGTACAACGATCGTGCTGAACAACTGTTCGAAAAGTACGAAAAATGGAAAAATAAGTGGGAAAACAAGAAAAAGTAAGCCAAAAATTTGGTAGTTTCAAAAATACTCCGTACCTTTGCACCCGCATTCGACAATGAGGTCGGTGTTAAGCATAGTTTTGATCGGGATTTAGCGCAGTTGGTAGCGCACACGTCTGGGGGGCGCGAGGTCGCTGGTTCGAGTCCAGTAATCCCGACAGGAGGAGCGAGGGAGTCGAAAGATTCCCTCGCTTTTTTCTTTTTCATACGCTTGATGTAGTACCAAAAGTAATCCCCTCCGTGATTGGAGGGGATTAACTATTTTAACGACGGCGGATGTGCAGGATATCGTCCTTGGTGCCGCGAGAGACATAGCCTAACAACTGGCTCACCTCGTTCATCAACTTGGCATTGATAAGCTCGCGCAAACTCACTTCCGTTGGCGTGCGATGTCCTTCGGCATCCTCGTGATAGGCATTCTGGAAGATGCCGTGCGACCAGTTCTCTGTGATTGTAGATACAATTTTTCGCCTGTCGTACTTGATCAGCGTCCAAGGACCGTCAGGATAACCATTATCGTCGCACAAACCGTGAAAACTATGTCCATCCTTGAAACGACCAGTAATATGGCCACTCACCTCACCATCGAAAACCGTCAGCGCCAGGTCTTCGGCAGTATCATCTGTGTTGTTCAGTGACGCATAGATCATATCGCCGCTCAACACGCCACACATGAAGTGCGTCCGCAACTCTTTACGTCCATCGCTATGCTTACAGAACATCGACCAGTAGCCACTCTTAAAATCGTGCTCGTACTCGCCTTCCGCATGCTCATAATTGCCATCCTTGTGATTGCACTCGTAGCGAAACTTGCCATCCAACACATGCCCTTGGGCCGTTGGAATATACACATACTCAGCCGCGCCACGCTCAAACTTACCACGATAGAACTTATGACCAGCAGGAACATTGGTCATTAACCTAGTAAAAAATCTGTTGACACAGTTCATACTGGATCTATTTAATAGAACTTCACAACATCATCGAGAGGCTTGCGCTCTGGGCGGTTTGGCTCTTCAGCACGATAGCCCAGCGAAATAACAGCCATGATAGTCTCGCTCTCAGGGATAGCAAACAACTCACGCAACTGATCGGCATCGCGCATACCCATAATCAGCGTATCGAAGCCCATAGCACGTGCTTTCATAATCAGATAGCAGTTGCTCAGACCATTGTCGTAAGCACCCCAGCCATCGCCAACCTCATTGGTCTGATTGCCTTGGAAGAAGCCCGACCTGCCACGTTCGAAAGTAGAGACGATGAGCACTGGCGCATCCTTGATACGATCCTTGTTGCCACCAACCATATCCTGCACGGCAGCCAGTTTCTCAGGACTGATGGCCACATAGTACTTGGAAGGCTGCTGGTTGGCCCACGATGGTGCCTCCTGTGTTGCCAGCAGCAATTCACGCACCTCGGCCTCAGAAATCTTCTTCGAGGCATCGTAGCTACGCACACTGCGGCGCGAGGTCAGCACTTCATCGAACGACGGCGATGTACCTGCCGACTCTGTATTACTACTGTTACTATTAGAACAACTGGTTAGCGAAAGAAGTGCAATAGCTGCACCAATCAGATAGTTTTTTGTCATAGTTTTAATTTAAAAATCGCTTGCAAATATACACAAAAATATGCTATTCTACAAGATTTTAACAATATTTTTGTACCTTTGCACCATTATGTTACACCTAAGCAAAGAAAGAGACATCATCGCCTTCTCGACCGAGAGAGGCTTTGTAGATATGGATGCACCCTACGACGGGTTCAACATCACCTGGTATACCGACGACAACGAGGAGCATATAGCCAACTGCCGTCACGACCTGTGTCAGATGCTGGAGATTGACGACCAGCATCTGGTACTACCACGACAGGTACACGACACACTGGTGGCCGAGGTAACTGCTGAGAACTTAGGTAGCCGCTTTGAGGGCATCGACGCACTCATCACCACCCTGCCCCGCACCTGCATCGGCGTATCCACAGCCGACTGTGTACCTATATTAATATATGACACGCGCACGCGAGCCATCGCAGCAGCTCATGCGGGCTGGCGAGGTACCGTGGCACACATCGCACAAAAAACCATCGCCCAAATGGCAGAACGCTATGGCTCGCAACCAGAAGACCTCAAGGTGGCGATAGGTCCGAGCATCGGCCCAGAGGCCTTCGAGATAGGCGACGAGGTGTACGAGGCATTTGCCCAAGCCGACTTCGATATGCAGCGCATAGCCTTACGGCGCGAAAAATGGCATATCGACCTGTGGCAGGCCAATGCACTCGACATCCAACAGACGGGCGTGCCCGCCAGCAACATCGAGATAGCAGGCGTATGCACCTACGAGCACTATGACCAGTTCTTCTCGGCACGAAGGCTGGGCATTAAAAGTGGAAGAATTTATACCGGAATCATGATAAAATGAAAGTAAATAGCTAAATTTCCTTTCAGATATTTGGCTGTTTGCACAAAAACACTTACCTTTGCAGCGCCAGTGGATGAAGCCCTGCTTGTTTAAGGGTACCGCTAAAGGCAAGGTAAATTGCATAGGAATATGAAAGTATTGAAATTCGGCGGAACGTCCGTAGGTTCCGTAAAAAGCATTCTCAGCTTGAAAAAAATCGTTGAGACAGAGGCTCGGACGCAACCTGTCGTAGTAGTAGTTAGTGCGCTGGGCGGTATCACCGATAAACTGATTGCCACATCGCAGATGGCCCTGAAGGGAGACGACAAGTGGCGCGAGGAATTCGACGCTATGGTGACACGACATCACCAAATGATCGACACCATCATTACCGATGACAAAAAGCGCGTAGATTTATTCAACAAAGTGGATCAGCTGTTCGACCAGTTGAAGAGCATTTATTATGGCGTATATCTGATTCACGACCTCTCGAAAAAGACAGAAGATGCGATTGTAAGTTACGGCGAGCGCTTATCGTCGAACATCGTGGCCACACTCATTAAGGGTGGCAAGCGCATGAACAGTCGCGACTTTATCCGTACAGAAAAAAAGAACGGCAAGCACCGTCTGGTGGCCGATTTGACCAACCAGCTGGTTCGCGAGGCGTTTAAAGATATGCCCGAGGTAGCTGTGGTGCCTGGCTTTATCAGTAGAGATAAGGACACTAGCGAGACCACTAACCTGGGACGTGGCGGTAGCGATTACACCGCCGCCATCATTGCTGCAGCACTCGACGCCGAGGTGCTGGAGATTTGGACCGACGTGGATGGCTTTATGACCGCCGACCCACGTGTGATTAAGACGGCCTACACCATCAACGAACTGAGCTACATCGAGGCGATGGAGCTGTGTAACTTTGGTGCCAAGGTTATCTATCCCCCAACCATCTACCCCGTTTGCGTAAAAAACATTCCCATTAAGGTTAAGAATACATTCAACCCCGAACACCCGGGCACACTGATTAAGGATCATATCGAGAACGATCAGAAGCCTATTAAGGGTATCAGCAGTATTAAGGGTACTACCCTGATTACCGTTACGGGACTGTCGATGGTAGGTGTGATTGGTGTGAACCGACGCATTTTCACCACGCTGGCCAACAAGGGTATCAGTGTGTTCATGGTATCGCAGGCATCATCAGAGAACTCAACCTCAATCGGTGTGCGCGACGAGGATGCAAACGATGCTGTAGAGGTGCTGAACGACGAGTTTGCCAAGGAGATTGAGACGGGCGCCATGTTCCCCATGCACGCCGAGAGCGGACTGGCCACCATCGCCATCGTAGGTGAGAACATGAAGCATACACCAGGTATCGCAGGAAAACTGTTTGGCACATTAGGTCGCAGTGGTATCAGCGTGATTGCCTGTGCACAGGGTGCTTCGGAGACGAACATCTCGTTTGTTGTGGATGGCAAGTTCCTGCGCAAGTCGCTCAACGTACTCCACGACTCGTTCTTCCTCTCGGAATACAAGGTACTCAACTTGTTTATCTGCGGTGTGGGCACCGTGGGTGGCAAGCTGATTGAGCAGATTCGCAGTCAGTACGAAACACTGATGCAGCGTAACGGTCTAAAGCTGAACGTGGTGGGTATCGCCTCGTCGAAGGCTGGCATCTACGACCGCGATGGCATCGACCTTGAGAACTATCGTGAACTGCTGAAGGCTCCCGAGGCACAGGGCAAGAACCTGCGCGACGAGGTGATTGGCATGAACATTTTTAATAGCGTGTTTGTAGATTGTACCGCCAGCAAGGATATTGCTGCGCTGTACCAATCGTTCTTAGAGCATAACATCAGCGTGATTGCAGCCAACAAACTGGCGGCTTCGAGCGATTACGCCAACTATATGAAACTGAAGAAGACGGCTCGCGACCGAGGTGTCTGGTTCCGTTACGAAACCAACGTGGGCGCCGGACTGCCTATCATCGGCACCATCAACGACCTGCGAAACTCGGGCGATAAAATCCTGAAAATCGAGGCTGTGCTGAGTGGTACGCTGAACTTCATCTTCAACGAGATAGCTGCCGACGTGCCCTTCTCGGAGACAGTACGACGTGCCAAGGAGCAGGGCTACAGCGAGCCCGATCCACGTATCGACCTGAGTGGTACCGACGTGATTCGCAAACTGGTGATTCTAACCCGCGAGGCCGGCTATCAGGTGGAACAGGCCGATGTAGAGAAGCATCTGTTTGTGCCCAATGAATACTTTGAGGGTACGGTTGACGACTTCTGGAAGAAGTTGCCTGAGCTGGATGCCGACTTTGAGGCACGACGCCAGAAGCTGGATGCCGAAGGCAAGCGTTGGCGCTTTGTAGCCACAATGGAAGACGGCAAGACCAACGTAGCTCTGCGCGAGGTGGATATCAACCATCCGTTCTACCGTCTGGAGGGCTCAAACAACATTGTGCTGCTAACCACAGAGCGCTACAAGGAGTACCCCATGCTCATTCAAGGCTATGGTGCCGGTGCCAGCGTAACAGCAGCAGGTGTCTTCGCAAACATCATGTCAATCGCTAATATTTAAAAGCTATGAAACACATTATTATCTTAGGAGACGGAATGGCTGACCTGCCAGTAGAACGACTGGGAGGAAAGACATTACTACAATATGCCAACAAACCCATGATGGACCAGTTGGCAAAAGAAGGACGCTGCGGCCGACTGATAACCGTGCCCGAGGGATTTCCTCCTGGCAGCGAGGTGGCCAACACCGCCATCTTAGGTTACGACCTGAATAAGGTGTACGAGGGTCGCGGACCATTGGAGGCTGCCTCGATAGGTTATGAGATGGCCGACGACGACCTGGCCTTACGTTGCAACATCATCAATCTGCAGGATGGAAAGATCATCACACACAACGGTGGTAATCTGGAAACAGATGATGCCCGATTGCTGATCGACTATCTGAACGAAACCCTGGCCAAGCCCATCAACGAGAGTCTAGGCTGCGAACGCGTAAAATTTATCACTGGCATACAGTATCGTCACCTGCTGGTAATCAAGGGCGGCAACAAGCACATTACTTGCGCCCCACCCCACGACCATCCTAACGAGGAGTGGCGCCCACTGCTGGTAAAAGCTGATATTCCTGAAGCACAGGAGACAGCCGACCTGCTGAACGAACTTATCTTGAAATCGCAGGAGCTGCTGCCCAAGCACCCTTATAATCAGGCTAAGGTCGCTAAAGGCGAACGACAGGCTAACAGCATCTGGCCTTGGAGCGGTGGTTATCGTCCGTCGATGGAAACGCTGATGCAGCAGTATCCCGACATCAAATCGGGTACAGTGATTTCGGCTGTAGACTTGATTCGTGGCATTGGTCACTATGCAGGCTTGAGAATTGTGGAAGTGGAAGGGGCTACCGGACTCGCCGACACCAACTACGAGGGTAAGGCTAAGGCGGCTATCGAGGCGTTGGAGCACGACGACTTTGTGTTTGTACATGTTGAAGCCAGCGACGAAGCCGGACACGACGGCGATCTGGAGCTGAAGCTCAAAACCATCGAGTATCTCGACCAACGACTCATCAAGCCCATCTACGAGCACATCCTTAAGATGAACGAGCCCGTATGTATGGCAGTGCTGCCCGACCACCTGACACCTGTTGAGATGCGCATACACGTAGGACAGCCCGTGCCATTCTTGATTTGGCACAAAGGCATCGAGCCCGACGAGGTTCAGCAATACGACGAAGTGAGCTGCGTATCAGGCAGTTACGGTCTCTTGAAGCTTAACGAATTCATGCAAGCCCTGATGACCGAAAAATAAAGTTCCGCTCGGCTATGCCGCTTTTACAAAGGCGGAACGCCGACTAAAAGAATGTTCAAAGATCAAAGTTAAAAGTATGAAATATTACAGCACCAACGGCAAGGCTCCTATTGCCGACCTGCACAAAGCAGTAGTAAAGGGACTGGCAGAAGATCGCGGACTGTATATGCCCGAGCGTATCAACAAGCTGCCCCAGGAGTTTTTCGATAATATCGAAAAGATGAGTTTTCAGGAGATTGCCTACACCGTAGCCAGCGCTTTCTTTGGCGAAGATGTAGATCCTGATGCCCTGCATGATATCGTGTACGACACCTTGGCATTCGATTGTCCTGTGGTGAACGTTAAGGATAATATCTATACTCTGGAGCTGTTCCATGGTCCTACACTCGCCTTTAAGGATGTTGGCGCCCGCTTTATGGCGCGCTTGCTGCAGTACTTTATTAAGCAGGAGGAAGGGCATAAGGAGGTAAACGTGCTGGTGGCTACCAGCGGCGATACAGGTTCGGCTGTAGCCAATGGATTCTTGGGGGTTGAGGGTATCCACGTGTATGTGCTCTATCCCAAAGGCAAGGTAAGTCCAATACAGGAGTGCCAGTTTACTACACTGGGCAAGAACATCACAGCCATCGAGGTGGATGGTGTGTTCGACGACTGTCAGGCATTAGTAAAAAATGCCTTTATGGATGCTGAGCTGAACGCGCACATGAAGCTGACATCGGCTAACTCAATCAATGTGGCTCGTTTCCTGCCCCAGGCATTCTACTACTTTAATGCCTACGCCCGCATGAAGGAGCAAGGTAAGGCCGATAATTTGGTGATATGTGTTCCGAGTGGTAATTTTGGAAACATCTGTGCAGCGCTGTTCGGACATGAAATGGGACTGCCCATCAAGCGATTCATTGCTGCCAACAACGCCAACGATATCTTCTATAAGTATCTGCAGACAGGCAAATACGAGCCCAAACCATCGAAGCAGACACTCGCTAACGCAATGGACGTAGGCAATCCTTCGAACTTTGCCCGTATCTACGACCTGTATGGCAAGAGTCACGAGAAGATCAGCGCGCTGATCAGCGGTGCTACCTATAGCGACGAACAGATTCGCGAAACCATGCGCGAGTGCTACAAGGCTTCGGGCTATATCCTTGATCCTCATGGTGCTTGCGGCTATCAGGCTTTGGCCGACGGACTGCAGCCTGACGAGGTTGGTGTGTTCTGCGAAACAGCCCACCCTGCTAAGTTCAAGGAGAAGGTTGATGAGATTCTGGGTATCGATGTAGCTATACCCGAGCGCTTAGCCGCCTTCATGCGTGGTGAGAAGCAAAGCGTCCCCATGACAAAGGACTTCGCAGACTTTAAAGATTATCTCATGCATCAATAATTCAGCAACGGACAATAGGACTAACAAGACGGATTAATCCTAAAAACTAATCTTTAAGTCGTGTAGCCGTTGCAAAAAAATTATAGAGAATCGAGGCGGTCAGAGTACAATTCTCTGGCCGCTTCGTCTCTTTCATCATCCGTCATATCGATAAGCGGATGAATGTCGATCTCATCGAGATTGATACCGATGCGGTCCATGTTCTGATTGGTATAAGTGAGCTGCGCACCAAACAAGCAGATGGTCCACGAAATCTGTACCCAAAGCATGAACAAGGGCAACGCAGCAAACGAACCGTAGATAGCGTTATAGCCAGTCACCCAAATCTGCGAGTGGATATAGAACAACTGTAGCAGCTGCATGGCAACACCCGACAGGATACCTGGCACAATGGCGCTCTTAAACTTGACATTGGTATTGGGCATATACACATACAGTATTACAAAGAGCATCGACAACAGCAGATAAGGCGAGAAATCGAGTAATCTACTCACCGCCGAGCCCAAAATCAAAAGGCCTTCCATGTGTTTCGCCACCGTGGCCATAAAGATGGAAAGACCCATCGACACCACAATAATAATGGGGAATACAAAGAACATGGCCAAATAGTTTGTAAGCGAACGGATAAGCGGACGCGAATTGCTCACCTGCCATATCTGATTGAACGTTTCCTCCACATTGTTAACCAGCATCAAAACCGTATAGAGCATGAAGATCAAACCCACACCTAAGAAGATACCACTCTGCGTATGAATCAGGTAGCTGTTCACAAAGTCGGTCAGGATATCAGCCACCTGAGGCTGCGACGACAGCGCATCGCGAAACCATATCTCAATATACTTGTTATAACCGAATCCACGCGCAATGGCAAAAATCACAGCCAAGATAGGCACTATGGCCAGCAACGTAGAATAAGTAAGGGCCGACGCCTGCGTCATCACTCGTTTCGTGGTAAAGAAACGAATGGTGAGAATCAGCGTACGATATATCTGGTTTATCTTCATATGATCGAAAAAAAAGCACTGCACCTATAAGCCGGGTTCTGTACCATGCAAGCATGGCGTTTGTCATTTATCTAGTCCATAAGTCACCTCATGGCTCAAGCGTTCTACCCTCCATCGTGTAAGAACTCGGGCGGGCAACCCTCAGACGACGGTTTACATGAACTTGCAGCCCCCAGTCGGCACAGCCCAACGATCACCCGCTGGCTGGTGGTCTCTTACACCACCTTCTCACCCTTACCTTGCGGCGGTAATTTTCTTCTGCCGGCACCTACTGTCACCAATAGCTTCTACTTTCAGAAGTGGAGCGCCCTATGCTGCCCGGACTTTCCTCTCGCGCGACCTTTCAGAAGCGCCAGCGACAAACCGTTGCAGTGCGTTTTCTGCCTGCAAAGATACTCATATTTTCGCAAATTCAAGAAGAATCTGCATAAAATAATTGATATAATTAAAAATATGTAACTAAAATCATAACAAATCCTTAATTTTGTCAGTAATTTAAGATTTAAAGTGTTAATCGCAAATGCGCGTTAAGCATGTGGGGCGAATTGTTAAAATGGGACAAATCTTTGCGACATTTTGTCAGTATTCCAAATAATGCACTTATTTTTGCACCATCAAAACGTGAAAGGAAACTGGATTGTAGAATTTAAAACTTAAAAAAATGAATGAGAATATGAAAAAAATCGTAAATGTAGCAACACCTGCCGTTTGTGCAGTTGCTTTGACGCTTTCAGTAGTTGCATTCGCTAAAACCAATGCCGCTACTGCTCCCGCTCCTATTATGACATCAACAACAGCTGCTCCTGCCGGACAGCCTGTAGACCTGACTTATGCTGCCGAAAAGGCCCTGCCATCGGTAGTATACATCAAATCGGTACAAAACTCAAAGATTCAGACCGTTGAGTATAGTGATCCATTCGAGGACTTCTTCTCTAATCCCTTTGGCGGATTC
Source organism: Prevotella sp. P6B4 (assembly GCF_000619985.1). Lineage (NCBI taxonomy): Bacteria > Pseudomonadati > Bacteroidota > Bacteroidia > Bacteroidales > Prevotellaceae > Prevotella > Prevotella sp. P6B4. Next base: position 60,051 of record NZ_JHVE01000014.1, on the reverse strand, counting down.
TTCGGACAGGGTCAGGGTAACAACGGGCGCCGTCAGCGTCAGGTGCAGACACCTAAGCGTGCTGCAGCCGGTTCGGGCGTTATCATCTCTGCCGACGGTTATATTGTCACCAACAACCACGTAGTTGACGGAGCCGACGAGCTGACAGTTAGCCTGAACGAGGGTTCGAAGGAATACTCAGCTCGTGTCATCGGTGCCGACAAGACCACCGACCTGGCACTCATCAAAATCGACGGCAAGAACTTGCCCGCCATCGTAATTGCCAATAGCGACAATGTCAAGGTGGGTGAATGGGTTCTCGCTGTAGGTAACCCACTCGGCCTGAACAATACCGTTACAGCAGGTATTATCTCAGCAAAAGCACGTACACTGGGCGCTAACGGTGTCGAGAGTTTTATCCAGACCGATGCCGCTATCAACCAAGGTAACTCTGGTGGTGCACTGGTTAACACCCGCGGTGAGCTGGTAGGTATCAATGCCATGCTGGCATCACCCACAGGTTCGAATATCGGCTACGGTTTCGCCATCCCAACAGCAATTATGAATAAGGTGGTTGAGGACCTGAAGCAGTATGGTAACGTACAGCGCGCTATGATCGGTATTCAGGGTACAGACGTGAAGACCTACGTTGACGCCGAGAAAGACAAGGATAAGGAAGTTGACTTAGGCACCATGGAGGGTATCTATGTAGCCAAGGTTGTAGAGGACGGTGCTGCAGAGGCTGCCGGACTGAAGGAAGGCGACGTCATCACCGTCATCGACGGACAGAAAGTTACCAAGTTCGGTGAATTGCAGGGAATCCTGGCCAAGAAACGTCCTGGTGACAAGATCAACATCACCTATCTGCGCAATAAGAAGAACCACAGCGCTACCTTGACACTGAAAAACGAGCAGGGCACCACTAAGGTAGTGAAGAACGCTGATACCGACGTACTGGGAGCTGACTTCCGTCCTGTTACCGAAGCCCAGAAGAAGCAGTTGGAAATCAACTACGGTCTGGAGGTAATCAAGGTCAACGGTGGTAAGATGAAGGAGGCCGGTGTACCTAAGGGATTCATCATCCAGCGCGTGAACGATGTTCCTATGAAGACCTTCGACGACCTGCAGAACGCAGTAAAGGAGGCCAACAACTCGAAGGACCAGATGCTCGTTATCCGTGGTATCTTCCCAACAGGTAAAAAAGGTGGTTTCGTAGTATATCTGCAGAGCGAATAATACAAAATCGATAAAAAAGAGCCACGAATGATGAAAATTCGTGGCTTTTTTTTGGTCAATTCAGGAAAAAGCCTTACTTTTGCGCTCAGCTAAAAAATATTACCACGATGAGACAACTAAAGATCACTAAATCTATAACCAACCGAGAAAGTGCGGCTCTGGAGAAGTATCTACAGGAAATCAGCAAAGAAGCCATGATCTCGGCTGAGGAAGAAGTTGAATTGGCACAGCGCATCAAAAAGGGAGACCAAAAGGCGCTGGAACGACTGACGAAGGCAAACCTTCGCTTCGTGGTATCTGTGGCTAAACAATATCAGAATCAAGGACTATCGCTACCCGATCTGATCAACGAGGGAAACCTTGGACTACTCAAGGCAGCAGAGCGTTTCGATGAGACACGCGGATTCAAGTTCATCTCGTATGCAGTATGGTGGATTCGTCAGAGTATTCTGCAGGCCATCTCAGAGCAGAGCCGTATCGTACGTCTGCCGCTCAACCAGGTGGGATCAGTCAATAAGATCAATCGCGAGATTAACCGCTTTGAACAGCTGAACGAGCGCCGACCATCAATCGACGAGATTGCCGAAAAAACAGATCTGCCGCAGGATAAGATCGACGAAGCAATGAGCATCAACGGCCACCACATCTCAGTGGATGCGCCATTCATTGAGGGCGAAGACAACAGTCTGCTCGACGTGATGACAAACAGCGATGCCCCTCTGGCCGACAACTCGCTGGTAGAAGAATCGCTGAAATCAGAAATACAGAACGCTCTGAACACCCTGAATGAGCGAGAGCGCAACGTGGTAGAAGCCTCATACGGCATCAACCAACCAGAGTTGACACTGGAAGAGATCGGCTCAAAGTTCGGACTTACACGCGAGCGCGTACGACAGATTAAGGAAAAGGCTATCCGCAAACTCAGAAATAGTAAAGCGAATAAATTTTTAAAGACATATTTAGGATAATGAAATTGATTAAACAACTTACACTCGCCATCATTCTGATGGCTGCCGGCACCACCAACGTACAGGCACAGAATGTAAAAGTTCCAAAGGCGTATATGTTCGGATTCGTAGCTTCGTTCAACGACTCTACGGTATATTTCACCAATATCCAGCAGGTTGACAGCGTTTGGGTTACCAAGAAAAAGAATATGCTGGCAGGCCGTAATCACTACAGCTACCAGTTGCGTGAATACTTCACACAGAACCGTTCACTCCCCAACCGTACTTGTGTAGTTATTGCCGACGTGAACCGCAAGAATCTTGAGAAGAAATACGCCAAGATGAAGAATAAGTATCTGGTAAAAAGCAAGAAGCCATACGATGTACGCAGCATCGCTGAGACCGACTTCAAGTTTAAGACCGTTGATATGAGTTACGAATAAGAAATAAATAATCCTCAGTAAAACTACTGAGGATTATTTTTTTCAAACACTTTCATGCGTTCTTCGAGTTGCGCATATTGGTGTTCCTCAATGAACGAGGTGCACACACGCAGACCTTCCTGCTCCGAACCACAGGTTATCAGGCAGATGGCAGACACACCATAGTACATCAACTCCTTGGCCAACTGTCCCGAAGTCATACCTGGATAGCCTATAGTAAAATAGAAGCCATCAGCAATAGGTTCGTCGAGATCCTTATCGTAAACCACATAGAAGTTGTGGCGACAGAAAATCTCCTTCAGTTTCTTGGCACGCTCACCATACACACTAATCTCCTTGCGGAAGTCGTATTCACCCTCGTAGGCAGCTTTCAGCATAGCTGCCAACGCATACTGAGCACTATGACTGGTGCCAGAACTCAAGGCATAAAGCATGCGAGTAGAGAATACGGGACCAAATGGCAAGCCCTGATAGCGAGCAGCCAAATCGTCGAAATGACGATGGAACAAGGCATCGCTGATACAAACCACACCAATGCGCTCACCAGCATAGCTGAAAGCCTTTGAGCCAGAAATGAGCAGCATATAATTATCGGTATAGCGAGCCACAGTGGCCTGATAAGGCGCTTCGAAAGGCTTTGAGAGATCCTTACGGAAGTCCATGGCAAAGTAAGCCAGATCCTCCATCACGATAGCATCATACTTGGCTGCCAGCTCGCCGACAATCTGCAACTCCTCCTCACGCAGACAAATCCACGAGGGGTTGTTGGGGTTTGAGTACACGATGGCGCAGATGTTACCATTGCACATGTAACTTTCGAGTTTAGCACGCAACTTTTCGCCACGATAATTATACACGTCGAAGGTCTCGTATTTCACACCCATCACCTGCAGTTGCATCTTCTGCACAGGGAACCCTGGGTCGATAAACAGCACGGTATCCTTGTTGTGATCACACTGTGAACAGGTCAGGAACGAGGCAAAGGTACCCTGCATTGAACCGGTAACAGGCACACAGCCTTCAGGCTTTACATCGATGCCGATAAAAGCCTTGACAAACTGCGAGGCAGCCTCTTTCAATACTAGCGCACCCTGAATGTCAGGATATGAATGAGCAATACCACCTTCGAGGGCTTTTATCTGGGCATCAACGCCTACCTGAGCAGCAGGCAGACCAGGAATACCCATCTCCATCTTGATGAATTCTACCCCACTCGCCTTCTCGGCTTTAGCAGCTACCTGCTTCACCTCACGGATGGTAGCCTTGGCAAAATCCTCGATGCCAAGTTCTGCCACCAGTCCGTCAACTATTTCTCTTTTAATTGGAGTTTCCATTATTTCTGCGCTGCTTTACCAATGGCTAATGCTTTGATGTTGGCATCTACGATGGCATCACCTTTGCGGGCGAAGACGCGACGGATGGCATCCTCTAACTTATCGTACTCGATACCCAAGGCCTTCTGGGCTGCACCCAGCAGAATCACGTTGGCCGAACGGGGCACACCATTATCTTTGGCTGCCTGTTCGATATCCAGTACAATCACATTCTTTACACTTTCCAAATCCTGTTTAATCTTCTTGATTTCAGGGTAGTTAGGAATATTTACGAAAGGAGCGCTCGAAGTAATAATCCAGCCATCCTTAGCCAAGAATGGCAGATAGCGCAGGGCCTCCATGGGCTCCATCGAGATGATGACATCAGCACCACCCAGAGGAATCAGATCGCTGCTGATGGGGGTGCTCGAGATGCGCAGATTCGACTGTACGTCGCCACCACGCTGACTCATACCGTGTACCTCGGCCTGCTTGATATAGAGGTTCTCCTTCATGGCAGCCTCGCCAATGATAGTTGCAATCGAGAGGATACCCTGACCACCTACTCCACAAAGAATTATATCTGTTTTCATTTCACTATTCACTATTCACTATTCGTTATTCACTATTCACTTTTTCTCAGCGGCCTTCTTCTGCTTGAGATGGCGCTGCAGCGTCTGCATACACTCACGGCGAGGGATAATCACACTCACACCATGATAATTGATCTCATCGCGAATGGCCTGTGTAATCTCGGGCATGTTCTTAGGGATGGGGTTAACCACCTTAAGGTGATCCTCTGAGAGGCCCAAGCCCTTACAGATAGCCTCGAACTTATTGGTACCAGCCGAATCCTGTCCACCAGTCATAGCGGTGGTCAGGTTATCGCTGATAATTACAGTAATATCAGCATTCTCGTTGATAGCATCCAGCAAACCAGTCATACCGCTGTGGGTAAAGGTAGAGTCACCGATGATAGCTACGGCAGGCCACTGACCAGCATCGCTGGCACCCTTGGCCATCGTAATCGAAGCACCCATATCTACACAGCTATGGATGGCCTTGTATGGAGGCAGGAATCCCAGTGTGTAACAACCGATATCGCCAAACACACGGGCATTGGGATACTCCTTCAGCACCTCATTCAAGGCTGTATACACATCGCGGTGTCCGCAACCCTGGCACAGTGCAGGCGGACGTGGAGTAACATCCTCACATGGTGCATAGCCCTCGCTGCTCTCAATACCAAGCGCTTTTTTCAGGAAGTCGGGATTCAACTCGCCTGTACGAGGCAGTTCGCCTGTCAACCGTCCCTTGATAACAGCGTTTCCAGGCATCACACCACGTACCTGATCCTCAATGAAAGGCTGTCCCTCTTCGGCAATCAGCACGCTCTCACAATCATCTGTCATACGACGAATCAGCTTCTTGGGGATTGGATACTGAGAGATCTTGAGCACGGGGAAAGGACACCCCTCAGGATAGCACTCCATCAGGTAGTTGTAAGCAATACCGCTGGCGATGATACCCAATTGGTGGTCGGTACCATCAATATACTTGTTATATTTACTATCTACAGCCATCTGCTCAAGCAAAGGCTGCTGACCGGTAACTACTACATTACGCTTACGGGCAAAGGCGGGCAGCAATACCCAGTTGCTGGCCTGAGCATCGTAATTAAGCTCATTCTGTGGGCGGGCCTCTTCCTTCACCTCAACCACCGCACGACTGTGAGCCATACGGGTAGTGACACGCATCAAGATAGGCAGGTGCAACCGCTCCGACAGGTCGAATGCTTCTTGCATCATATCGTAAGCCTCCTGTTGTGAGCCGGGCTCCAAGGTAGGAATCATAGCAAACTTAGCATAGAAACGTGAGTCCTGCTCGTCCTGCGATGAGTGCATCGATGGGTCGTCGGCTACCAGAACTACTACACCACCGTTGGTACCCGTCATAGCCGAGTTAACAAACGGATCGGCACAGACATTCAGTCCCACATGTTTCATACACACCAGCGCCCTCTTGCCCATATACGACATACCGAGAGCAGCCTCCATAGCCGTCTTCTCGTTGGTACTCCAACGACGGTGGATGTTACGCTCTTTAGCAATTGGCGACTCCTGAATATACTCAGTAATCTCCGTTGATGGAGTGCCGGGATAGGCATATACACCACTCAGACCTGCATCAATAGCACCCTGAGCAATAGCCTCGTCTCCCAATAAAAGCTTTTTCATCTGACTAATTTATATTTTACAATTTTACGATTTTCAATTATGTGATATTATCTATCAGGGGCAAAGGTAGGCATTTTTACGCAAACAGCCAAAAAAATACGGCTTAATTTGCTTAAGCCGTATTTTTATTCATCCACCTTTCAATTTTAGAATGTATAGCCAATGGTCAGCAAGCCCTGACTACGCTTATTAGTAACCTTTGTCACACCAGTATCCATACCTGTTGCGTACTGCTGGAATGGGTGGAACTCACCATCAGTCTTACTCAGCTGATAAGCCAAGTCGATATTCATCTTTCCAACCTTGAAACCTACACCACAAGTCAGGCACTGGGTATCGTCCCAGTTCACATAGTCGGTAGTTGAAGCGTACATAGTGCCTGGGCTGTTAACAGTCATATCGCGTACACCATCCATCTTATAGCCGCTGGTCAAGTAATTATAACCCAATCGCAAAGCAACATCAGGAACTGGCTTATACTCTACACCAAGCTTGAAAGTCGACACGCCTTTCAACGAGCGCTCAGTATTCTGCTTCATAGCATGATCCTTTGATGTCTCGGCGTTATCGTAGTAGTCATAGCCATCGATGATACGGTTCTGACTGGCGCTATAGTCTGTAAACTCATAGCCTGCGCCCAAAGCCAACTCACGTCCGATAGTGGTACCCAGACTTAAACCAAACTTCCAAGGAGTATGGTAAGCGAAATCGTAGCTCTGCTGACTCGACATATCATCATAAGCACCAATCGGAGTTTCACCATCATATGCATTATTCACCAAGAGTGACGAATTACTGGAGGTTAGTTCATACCATGTTGGCGTATGGATATAAGCACCTATTCGGAATGGAGACTCCTCCATAGGACGAACGATAGCACCAAACTTGATATTCACACCTGTTCCCTTAATCCTACGGTCATCGCCAATAGCAACCGAACCACCAGAGACCTCACCACCTCCCTGATGAAGCACCAATGACTCACCATACTCAGAGTACCCCTTATACTGCACATCCTTGATACCTACGGTCAGTCCCCAATAAAACCGATCGTTGTAATTACCGCTTATGTTAAAGTCATAATCAGCTATCCAGCCTCTATGCGCACGGTCGAAACTATAAGCGTTGGCATCCATATAGTCAATGCTCCAATCCAACAAAGTTCCCTTATTGTCCAAAATCTCTGTAAGCATCAACGAGTTGGCATTCATGTGATCAACTTCGGAGTAACAGAACGAACGATAGTTATTTCTACCATCATAGCCCATGATATAATTCTGTTCATTATAACGCAAATCATACCCGCCATGAGCCTCATCAGCTTTCAACCCCTTTTGGAATGTCAGGCCATTCTGCGAGCACCCTCTCAGCGCATTAGCTGCCGACAATATCTGGTCGAAGTTCTTGCTCTTATGATAATTGAAGCCCACATTAACAATAGAATGTGAACTAATACGAGCCGAATATACGAAACCAATCTGATCAAAACTCATATTAGTTTTGCCAAGACCATCAAACTCCTTTGCATCAGCCTGTGACACCAATCCAACCCCCAGGCTGGCTGTAGAGTGGCGGAACAATCCGATACCAGCAGGGTTAGTACCCATGGTTGAGATATCAGCACCCAATGCCTCCATTGCTCCACCCATACCCACATAGCGGGCGGTTCCGTTCAGATCGCTACCCAGCAAACGGGCGCTCTCGTATGTATCCTGTGCAGCTGCCGGCAAAATAATGCCCAAAGCAAACGCTGCCAATAAAGTCTTCTTCATAATGACAATATAATCTTTAATGTATAATGTTTAATGTATAATGTTAACGGCGTCCACCCATGTGACTACCTCCGCTACCACCACTAGAACGACTACCACCACTGAATCCACCGCTACTAGAACGGCTACCGCCACCAAAGCTACCACTGCTACTTGAAGAAGAACGTGATGGTGTGTAAGTAGAAGAACGGCTATAGCTGCTGCTATTCGAATTATCATAAGTACGGCGACCAACACGCTGACCAACACGCTGACCATTGCCTGACATGTTTACTCTGGTACCGCCATCCATACGTGCAGCGCGATCTCTCAGACTGCCCATACGCGCACTATTGGTTGAAACAGTGTTGCGATGTGCAGGACGATAACTGGTGCGACCAGACAAATCGATAGTGCCAGCATTACCTGTGCGTCCGTAATAGTGACCACCGCCACCACCATAGTAATGGCCATAATAACCATAGTAATAATGCGGATAATACCATCTGTAATAACCATAGTAAGGCCACCCCCATGTACTCCAATATGGATCGTACCAACCATTGTACCAGGGATCATACCAGCTGTAATACCAAGGACTATACAGACTACTGTATCCATACCAAGAACCATAATACCAAGGATCATACCAACCATAACGGCTATAATACCAAGGCGAATGCCACAACAACGAACTGCGGCCTGCGTTATAACCTGCCCAGAAAGCAGCGTTATCACTCACGTCGTAATCGTCGAATCGCATCATCTGTTTGGTCAGTGCATAATCCTCTGTCTGCAACGAGTCTGATGGATAAACGCCCTTCCCCCCTGTAAAGTCGATTACATCTAATTTGGTTGTATCACCGTCTATCACCTCATAGCTGCTCTGGGCTTTCGGCTGTGGAGCAACCACGCGGGTATTTTCCTTCACCGTCTCTAACTGTGCCTTCTTCTTTTTGGGTACAAAATAGAGATCGTCATCTTGAGCCATCATCGACAGAGGCATGGCTCCGATCAGCATTGAAATTAACAACAGTTTTTTCATTTTCTTCTAAGTTTAATGATTCACGTTGCAAAAATACAACGAATTTTGGTGCAAATGTAGGGAAAAACCCTAACTTATAGTAGGATTTTCCCTAATTTTTGTAATTTTGCCTCAAAAATTAACGATTATATGAAATATTTCGAAGTAGAATTCACAATTTCGCCCTTCTCAAGCGATGCAGCCGACCTGTTGGCATCACTGGCTGGCGAGGCTGGTTTTGAGACGTTTGAGGAGACTCCTACTGGAGTTAAAGGCTATGTTCAACAAAGTCTCTTTGATGAAGATACGCTAAAGGCATGCATCGAGGATTTTCCTTTTGATAGTACCAATATATTATATAAGGTACGCGAAGCTGAAGATCGCGATTGGAATGAGCAATGGGAACAAGAAGGTTTTGAGCCCATCATCATTGCTGATGGGAAACTGATTATCCACGATGGACGACACTTGCCTGACACCATCACATCAGGAAGCACCACTTCCACAATCTCTATCGAAATTGATGCGAAATTGGCCTTCGGAACTGGTACCCACGAAACCACAAGGATGATTTGCACTCAACTCATCTCGCTTCTTAAACCAAGTTCCTTATCCCCCGAGTCTCAAGCGCCCAGAACCGATTCTCTACGAGTTCTCGACTGTGGTACTGGAACCGGCATCCTCTCTATCTGCTCCCTGAAACTTGGTGCCCAGCAAGCTGTAGGATACGACATTGACGAGTGGAGCGTTGATAATGCCAGACATAATGCCGTTATCAATCGCGTTGACGAACGATTTACATCACTATTAGGCGATGCTTCGATTCTAAGCAAAATCGATAGCGATTTTGATTTAGTGCTGGCAAATATTAATAGAAACATCCTGTTAGCAGACATGCCCAGCTTCGTTGGGAAGATGCATCACGGATCTCTGCTCATCCTAAGTGGCTTCTACACAGACGATTGCGATATACTGATTAAAAATGCCCATAAACTTGGGCTTTCGCTTATGTCCCAGACCAGTGATCAGGATTGGGCTTGCCTCGTTTTTAAGTATTAATATGCATATAATATAAAGATTGTTAACAATACACCAAAAATTCTTGTTTCTCAGGTAATATCATTACCTTTGCACTCGATTTTAATGGTTAAGGTTTATGGTTGATTAATTTAGTTTTTTATTAAAGAGAGGCTAGCAGCGAATGCTCGCCTCTCTTTCTTTTTATGCATCATAAACAAAATAGAGGCATCCATCACGGACGCCTCAAGAAAGAATGACCAATAATAACTAATAAAACGAAATTTACTTGTTTAGACCACGATTGTTGATCGTAGCGTTGAGCAGCATCAGATACTTATGCATCTGCTCCTCGTTCAGAACATAACTCATGCGCTTTACGTCGGTGTTGATAGCGCGCTTAACCAAAGCGTCGCGATCTGTATTACCATACTGAGCAGCATAGGTCATCTCTGTGTTGAACACGTAATGGATGTTCTCAACAGCTTCCTTCTGGTCGTCTGCCAGATTCAGAGCATCAGAGAGCTTATTCATATTGATATTCATTTCATAAGCCTCTATGTTGCTTACCATGTTTGCTGTCTCACTTTCAGCGAATGCAGTTGTCATACTCAGCATTGCTACCATTGTCAAAATCATCTTCTTCATCTTTTTACCCTTTCTTTAATTTAATTGTTATCCTAAAAGCGCGCCTCTCGGGCTAACGCTGCTTGTCCACTTAAGGATCAAGCTTCATACCTTTTATGTCTTTTGACGCTGCAAAAGTATGACGATTTTTGAATATAAACAAGTATTATTCCAAATTGTGTACGAACACAGCATAATTATTGATGCATATCAAATCGACGTGGATGATGCTGGTTCTCGCGCATCTTTTTCTGGTCTTTCTGATACTTCTTAAACTGATCGGCCGTCATAATCTTCTCTAATTCAGCTTCATAGGCTTTCATTGTGGCCTGCATTTCCTTATGATGTTCCTTCATCTTACTACCATCTTTTGGTGGTTCTGGACGTTTCACCATATCATTTTTAGGGGGCATTGGGGGGCGACCTGCCTCACCATGGCGTCCATGACGATGAGGACCACGTGGCATCATCTTATCAGCATACTTTGTATTCAGATCGAGTAGCTGTTTTGCTTGTTTATCACTCAGCTGATAACGGCTTACCGTCTCATCGGTACGATGCTTCACCATTTCTGTTTTGTCAAACTTACGTGGCTGACGCTGTTCACTCTTCTCTTCTTGTGCGATGACAGAAGTACTAACCAACAGAACTGCCATCATTGATAAAAACATTCTTTTCATTGTTCTAATCTTTTTTTGTTTAACCATATATTCAGTTCACTCATTGCTTTCAGCTGTAACTATCCTTTTGACGCAAGGATAGCAATCTGGTTTAACCAGAGATCAGCCCAATTCAGCAAACCCATAAAAAAATGCCTACCAACAGTCTAAAGACTTCAGCAAACCATATAAACAAAAGACTGATAAGAATAGAAAAAACAAAAATGACGGTTAATGCGAAAAAAAAAGGCGTAAAATTTGCACGATACAAATAAAATGAGTACTTTTGCACCCGCTAAAGGAGACCTGCCGATATGGCTCAGTTGGTAGAGCAACGCATTCGTAATGCGTGGGTCGCCGGTTCGAGTCCGGCTATCGGCTCTCCTCGTCAAAATCAGAGTTCTTATTCATCGCTGCGGAATTAGCACATCGGTAGTGCACGGGCTTCCCAAGCCTGGGAGGCGGGTTCGATTCCCGTATTCCGCTCAGAGAAGTAGGGGGCCGAAGCCCTCTACTCTTTTTATTTCCATAGCTATCTCAATCTGAGACCATCACCAACCTTTATCTGATAATCGGGCGATAAATGGTTCATCTTATACAAACTCTTCAGCCGGATACCATACTTCTGAGCTATGGTATACATGGATTCACCACTACGAACATAATGGAGGCGGCCTTTATAGTCCTTAGGAGCCTTGCTCTGTTTCTTTTTCAGCCATACAATCTCGCCTTCCTCTAACTGATCCTTGCGATAGCGTTCATTGTACTTAGCTATCTTGCGGTAACTGATGCCAATCTCCTGACCAATCGACTTAAAGGTGTCACCACGACGGGCTATCAGATAATAATTCTTATTGAATATCTTAATGACATGTAACGAAGCACCACCAACTTCCTGATCTTTGGTACGCTGGGCCATAAAATGATCGTACTCCCTTGCATTGTCATACTGGTAGAGCTTATACAACTGAATAATCTCTATGAGTTTCTCTGCATATACTGGATTTGTAGCATAGCCAGCAGCCTTCAGGCCCTTAGCCCACCCCCGATAATCGGTAGTCTTAAGTTGAAACAAAGAGCGGTAACGCTGATTACCTGCCAAGAACTTGGAGTGGTCTTCGTATGATTCATAAGCACTATCGTAAACGCGGAAACAGTCATTACGCTGATCATCATCATGATAAGTTCTACGTCCTACCCAACCATTATTACACTTTATGCCAAAATGGTTATTGCTATTACGTGTCAACTCACTACGTCCAGCACCACTTTCCAATAATCCTTGGGCTAACGTAATGGATGCAGGGATACGATAGCGCTTCATCTGCTCGATAGCAATATCCTTATATTGATCTACATATTGTTGGTAAGCCTGATTCCATCTGGCCTGCGAAAAAGCAGAAACTGAAAGCAAAAAGGCTATAAACACGGAAAAATATCTCATATTATGCTATTTATTTCTGCAAAAGTAATGATTTCTCTCGAATTATTTGTATTTTTGCACAAAAATATAGCATTTTATGAGAGAACTGGAGCTAAAGTCGGTTATTAAGGTGTGCGACATGGAAGAGTTAAGTACAGAAGAACACCACTTGATTGAACTCGCTATTGAGGCAACAAGCCGCAGTTATGCCCCCTATTCTAAATTTTGTGTAGGAGCAGCAGTCAGGTTAGACAATGGTGTGGAGATTATAGGCTGCAATCAGGAGAACGCCGCCTACCCATCAGGATTATGTGCCGAGCGTACAGCTCTTTTTGCAGCAGGTGCCCAATATCCCAATGTTCCTGTACGCATGCTGGCCATAGCTGCTCGTGGTACTAACGGTGAGTTAGAAGAAGAGCCAGTAGGTCCATGCGGTTCATGTCGCCAGGTCATCATAGAATCCGAGACACGTGCCAAAGCCCCCATCCGTATTCTGCTCTATGGCAAAAAATATGTGTACGTGATTGACGGCATCAGAGAACTAATGCCACTGACATTCTCTAAGTTCTAACGATAACATCCCAACCCCACAGCTGTCGACAAAGAGTCCAGATGGAAATCATAGTCAAGATTCGATTCATCAATCTTGACAAAATGTTGTTTCCCTTCTATTGAGTCTTTAGGCGACTCCCAGATAACATCTCTGAAATGAACAGTATCAGCAGCCAGAGCAGGTGTACGCAAAAGACTGTGAGAAAACAGATAATTAAATGTATCATCAGCTGATGACTGGTTTCCTATCAATACATCATCATCGTAACCCGTAAGGATGGAATTCTCACACTTCAAATCAATCAATGGTGCAGGTGTATTACTAAAGCGTAAGGCAGCTCCACGTCCACCTGTAAAGGGATAGAACTGTGCCAACGTACAATAGACGATTTCTACAATACCGCCATTCACTTTCAGACAATCACCCATGGTGTTCGATAACTGACAATTCTCCAGACTTACATGAGCGTTTGTCAGATTAACGCCATCACCCTGACAATTATGTATGATACAGTTTTTCAGCTTTAACCGATAACTATTAGCATCGAGTGCAGCCGAGTCACAAACCACACCTTGACAGGAATTACGAATCTGTGTATCATTCAGCACATTGCCATTTGATGTCTCACAGAATCTAACCCCGCGCCATTGCCCAGGAACCCGATCATAAAGTAAATACGAGAACATACGGTCAAGTCGGTCACCTCGCATCGTACAGTGGTCTGTCAATAAGGTTCCATAAACCTCTAAACCGGCATCGGCATGAAAATAGAGGGTTGTATTACGGATTGTGAGATGCGCACCCTCTTTGATTACAAAATCACCGTAGACGACCAATGGTTTATCCGACTCAATAACCGAGTCACGCTCAATAACAGGCGAATAACATTTGATAGCATCCCAAGCCCAAGCCTGCAGACAAACATGCTGCTCCACCCCACTCTCAAGCAAGAACATCAACTGATCTGTTATTGGTTCCGGCTCAGTACGATAAGTTTCATACGGTGTAATCTCCACAAACACTAATATACTATCGTTTTTCCGTATTTCTATATCATTGGTTTGCGCACCATTAGTGTTATCAAGATAGATACCATCCACATTGACGCGGAAACCAGTTTGATTACCGCGTTTCAAACGTACACTTTGCAGTTTAACTCCACTGCTATTCCGATTATGTACCCAGAACGAATAAGTTGATGAGGATGTACGACTGAAAACAGTATCCAATTTCACTGTATCCACAGGAAAATCAAGCTGCATACCCGTAGCAGCCGAAAACGCGTCGTCATCAGCACAAGCCACCAAGCCAAGAATCAGCGATAGAAAAAAGATAATCCGTTTCATCTTAATGATAAAACGGATTATTCCTTATTTTATTATATTGACTACTTGCCAAAATATCTCTTGAGAAGCCCAGCGAAGCCTGCACCATGACGAGCCTCATCCTTAGCCATCTCGTGAACAGTGTCGTGGATAGCATCGAATCCGGCAGCCTTAGCGTTCTTGGCAATACGGAACTTATCCTCGCAAGCACCAGCCTCAGCTGCAGCGCGCTTCTCCAGATTGGTCTTGGTGTCCCATACGCACTCGCCCAGTAGCTCAGCAAAACGTGAAGCGTGGTCAGCCTCCTCGAAAGCATAACGCTTGAATGCCTCTGCAATCTCAGGATAACCCTCGCGGTCGGCCTGACGAGCCATAGCCAGATACATACCTACCTCGCTGCACTCACCATTAAAGTGTGCACGCAGGTCGTTAATCATTTCTTCTGATACCCCCTCGGGCTTACCATCGCCAATACGATGAACAGTAGCATAAGTTACGTCACCATCGTCCTTCAGCTCAGAGAACTTAGAGGCAGGAGCCTTACAGATTGGACACTTCTCGGGAGGATTCTCGCCTTCGTAGATGTAACCACAAACAGCGCAGATAAATTTCTTTGTCATAATTGTAATTTGTTTAGTTATTAATACATGATATTTTGTTAGTACAATATTCTTTTGCTGCAAATATAAGCATAAAAATTAAATCCCGCAAGGATTTTGCAGGATTTATTTTAAAATGTTGCGTAATTAGGTTATTTCTTACGATATTTACTCAGCATGGGAATCTCTTGACAGAGTGCATCGGCCAGCAGATTTGCCACCACTCTGGCACCATATATATTATAATGTGTATTGTCCTGCTTGCCCTTTGGCTCCGATGGCTCTTCACCGGGTCGATACCACATGTGCAACTTTTTCGAAGCCTCAGTTCCCATACCCTGTTCCAGGTTGTGGGTAATGGTGTTGGCATCTACAAAGTGGCAGTTCATACGGATTGCCACATCCTTTGGTGCCACACGATACTGGCCGTGGGTATCGTAAAGGGTGTCGCCCTCAATCATTTTTACGCCATCCTTAAAGGTTGATGTGCGCAGCTTCTCGTCGTCGTCGTTCTGAGGCGCAACCACAAAAAAGTTGCGACGCACCACCGGATTCATCAGTACAGGAATACCACCATGCTCTCGTGTCTCGCGCACAAACTTAGCCAGGTTGTAATCAAAGGTTGAACCCGGATCTGTATGTCGGGCAAGATTGGGCTTTTCGTCATTATGTCCGAACTGGATAATCACATAGTCGCCAGGCTTAAGCTTCTCCAGCACCTTACCCCATCGACCTTCGTCGATGAAGCTTTTAGAACTACGGCCATTCACAGCATGGTTATCCACCACGATATAATCGGCATCAAAGCAATCCTGCAACATCATGCCCCATCCACGTTCCTGCTTTCCACCAGTTGTATCCTTGTTGGCTGCTGTCGAGTCGCCAATCACAAAGATGGTAGTATGCTTATCGGGAGTCATCGCCGTAAGCAGCAACAATCCTCCTATAAAGAATAATAATGTAAGTTTTTTCATTGTTTCAATTGTTTTAGTAGAAATCCCCCTCCAATAGCGGAGGGGGATTAGATAGTTATATCAACGATTATGCAAGAATCGTCTGGATAATTTCATCGATAGTGATGAGACTCTGCTCGCCAGTCTCCATATTCTTCAGCGTCAGTTTGCCTTCAGACATCTCGTTCTCACCAGCCAAAGCCACGAATGGAATCTGCTTGGCATTGGCATACGACATCTGCTTCTTCATCTTAGTAGAATCGGGGAATATCTCTGTACGGATGCCAGCCTCACGAGCCTTAGCAACGAATGGCAGACAGTAAGCAGTCTCCTTATCGCCAAAATTGATGAATAGCAGCTGGGTGCCGTTGGTAGCGTCCTTTGGATAGCAGTCGAGTGCGTTCAGTACATCGAAGATACGATCCACACCAAAACTGATACCTACGCCCGAGATACCAGGCATACCGAAGATACCTGTGAGGTTATCGTAACGACCGCCACCTGTGATTGAACCAATCTGCACGTCGAGCGCTTTTACCTCGAAGATGGCGCCTGTGTAGTAGTTCAAACCACGAGCCAAAGTCAGGTCAAGCTGAATCTCGTTCTTCAGACCGAGTGTCTTCAGTGTATCGAGAATGAAGCGCGTTTCCTCAACGCCCTTCAAACCAGTTTCACTGGTAGCCAGCACCTCAGCAATGGTGTTCAACTTCTCGTCGTTGGTACCCTCGAGTGAGATAATAGGCTGAAGCTTCTCAATCTGCTCATCAGAGAGCCCATCCTCACGCAGCTCCTGGTTCACGTTGTCGAGTCCGATCTTATCCAGCTTGTCAATAGCAACGGTGATATCAACAATCTTCTCAGCAGCACCGATTACCTCGGCAATACCTGTCAGGATTTTGCGGTTGTTGATCTTGATCTGAACACGTACGCCGAAACGGCTGAATACGGTGTCTACGATCTGCATCAACTCCACCTCGTTCAGCAACGAATCAGAACCTACGATGTCGCCATCAAACTGCCAGAACTCACGATAACGTCCTTTCTGAGGACGGTCGGCACGCCATACCGGCTGCATCTGGTAACGCTTGAAAGGCAGCTGCAACTCTTCGCGATGCATCACCACGTAGCGGGCAAAAGGTACGGTAAGGTCGTAACGCAAACCCTTTTCGCAGAGTTTGGCAGCCAAACGCAGCGAGTTACGCTCAGCCAGCTCATCGGGCGTTATCTTCGAGAGGTAATCGCCAGAGTTCAGTACCTTGAACAGCAGCTTATCACCCTCTTCGCCATATTTACCCATCAGTGTGCCGAGGGTTTCCATAGCAGGGGTCTCTATCTGCTGAAAGCCATAGAGCTGGTACACATGTTTGATAGTATCAAAAATATAATTACGCTTAGCCATCTCCATTGGAGAGAAGTCGCGCGTTCCTTTGGGAATACTTGGTTTCTGTGCCATTTATTACTTTCTTACAATTGTCTGGGCGCGATCGGGACCGATAGAGATAATCTTAATTGGAGTCTCCAACTGCTGCTCCAGGAATGCTATATAATCATTGAACTCTTTAGGGAACTGATCCTCGCTGGTAAACTTAGTCATATCTGTCTTCCAGCCAGGCAGCTCCTGATATACAGGCTCGATACCATCCTCGATGTTGTATGGGAAGTAATCGATCTCTGTACCATTCTGCTTATAAGCAACACATGCCTTGATGGTGTCGAATCCATCGAGTACATCGCTCTTCATCATAATGAGCTGGGTAACGCCGTTCACCATGATAGAGTATTTCAAGGCTACAAGGTCAATCCAACCACAACGACGCTCACGACCGGTAACAGCACCATACTCGTGACCCAGATCGCGTATCTTCTTACCTGTCTCATCAAACAACTCTGTGGGGAAAGGGCCTGCACCAACGCGTGTGCAGTAAGCTTTCATGATACCATATACATCGCCAATCTTATTGGGACCGATACCCAGACCAGTGCAAGCACCAGCACAGATGGTGTTAGATGATGTTACGAAGGGGTATGAACCGAAGTCAACATCGAGCATCGTACCCTGAGCACCCTCGCAGAGCACGCTCTTACCGCTCTTCAGGAGATTATTGATTTCGTGCTCAGAATCAACGATGGGGAACTGACGCAGATATTCGATACCTTCCAGCCACTTCTTCTCCACCTCAGTGATATCATAGTCAAAGTTGAGCGACTTCAGAATAGCATCGTGACGTGCCTTAGCCTTGGCATACTTCTCCTCAAAGTTCTCGAGGATATCGCCAACACGCAGACCATTACGGCTTACCTTATCGGTATAAGTAGGACCAATACCCTTACCAGTAGTACCTACCTTATTCTTACCTTTCTGAGCCTCATAGGCAGCATCGAGTACGCGATGGGTAGGCATAATGAGATGAGCTTTCTTTGAGATATGCAGACGGCTACGCAGTTCATGACCGCTTGCCTCGAGTGCCTTGGCTTCTTCCATAAAGAGATCTGGAGCCAGCACTACACCATTACCGATGATGTTTACCTTATCACCCTGGAAAATACCTGAAGGAATAGAGCGAAGCACATACTTCTCACCCTCAAACTCCAAAGTATGACCTGCATTAGGACCACCCTGGAAACGAGCAACTACATCGTACTTTGGAGTCAGTACATCGACCACCTTACCTTTTCCTTCGTCACCCCACTGCAAACCGAGCAGGACGTCAACTTTACCTTTGTTCATTTTCAGTTTTATTTTTATTCTTACCTTTTATTACCTTTACAGTCTTCTTGCGTTTAGTCAATTTAATCTGACATGTGCTACATACACCATACACATAAAGTGTAAATCCGTCTTTTCGGAATCGCTTTAGATGCATATTATCCACAGCCGCGATAATCTCGGGGGATTTAATCTCTGTCACCTTACCACATATCGTGCATATCTGATGACAATGGCTCTGGTTATCATAACAAGCTTCGTATTTAGTTGAACCTTGAAAACGATGTCTTACAACAAGTCTAAGCGACAAAAACAGGTTCAGTGTATTATACAAGGTAGCCCTGCTAACAGGAAAATCCATCTCTTGAGCCAGACGTGATTTCAACTCATCGAGAGTGAAGTGTCCATTGATGCTATAGATTGCTCTGAGAATAGTGTAACGCTCTGGTGTCTTGCGATGATTATTCATCTCAAGATAGTTATCCAGTAACCTCTCTACAGCTGCAATTACACTTTCTTTCATCTGATTCTCTCAAGAAAACCGCACAAAGGTACGCATTTTCGGGCAGATAAAAGAAACTTTATTTAAAAAAAATCTAAATTAGCCCGTTTTAATGCACTTTTTGCAAGTCGTTCGTATACTAATCCAAGTTCTGCAAATCGCATCATGGTATTCATGGCTGCTTTCTTTACCATCAGACTCTGCCCCTGGATAGCCGCCAGAGCCTGATCGATAAACTCGTTGATACCTCGTTCATTTGGTTGCTGACCATTCATGAACAAACGTGACAGAACATGAAAGCCACACAGCTGATACAACTCCTTATCGGAAGCCATCCAGGTATAGGCTTTTTCAGCAGCGAACGGCAGATACTGAAAAAGGTTGAACGAAGCCTGTTCTGCTATCTCCTGCGAATCAATCTGCTCCATCCATATATCAACCACTTCTGGCAATATTTTGTCTGCGGGCATCAACATCGTTGCAAGAATCTTGCATTCACGCACATTCTCTTTCCATAACGCAATAGCCAGATCATAATCCTGCCCTATCTCCTCAGCTTTAGCTTTGAGTCGGGGTAGCGTGGCACCCCAATTCAGTTTATAATCTAATCCTTTATTACGCATAGAAGTAGCAACCATTCCGTCCATCATCAGACGGAATGATTGCTTGATTTCCTTTATCTGTTGGTTTATATCCATTTCTTCAATTAAATTAATGTGGCATACTCTGCACTATATCGCAACATCTGGTGTGCATAGCTCTCCCCATAGTTCACCTCAATATCACAGATTTCACGTTTTTCATCATATACCGGCAAAAGCTGCGGATTGATAAATCCCTTGTACGGAGCCAGATTCAGTTTCTTATATCGCTCCAGCACTTCGGCATGCAGTTCGGCATCAACCTTCACCGCATAACGCTCTACCATATCACGAGCAGCCTCATAGTCGCCTTCACTCTTTATACGTTGAATCTCAGCTAGCAGACGGGCTATCAACGTTCTCAGTTCTGCATAATCGCTAATCTCAACATAAGTCTTACCATCACGCTTCACCAATTTGATAACGTCGCCATTCTCATAGGACCAATGAGCTATCAAAGCACGGTTACGCATGTGAGCCTCTTCGAGTTGATGACCAGGCGTAATACGTATCAGCTGGGTCATCAGGCCATTCATCATATAGGTATAATACTGCGACTGGTAAGCCTTCTCATCAGGAACGAGTCCCAACTCCACCAGTTTGCGGTCTGCTATATAATAGAGACCAAACAAATCAGCTCTCGCCTCCTCTATCGTACTGCTATAGGCTTTCAGTGCATCGGGATCAACACCTGGCAACAGCTGACCGCTTCCATGCCCCAAGCACTCATGCAGATCAGTATGCAGATCATCACAGATGTCGCCATAGCTTTCTATCATCTCCAGTGTTTCCTGATCAACAACGAATTCTTCCTTGAACCCGTTACCTTTTGCTGCTTTATTATAGGCATCGGTAATATTACTGATGGTGATGCTCTTGCTACCATATACAGCTCTGATCCAATCAGCATTAGGCAGATTGATACCAATAGCTGTTGCCGGATACTCATCACCACCCAACATAGCTGCACAGATAACGTTGGCCGACACACCTTTCACTACCGGTTTACGGAAACGGGCATCCACAGGCGAATGATCCTCGAACCACTGAGCATGACTACTGATGGTCTGTGTACGATGCGTGGCATCTTCATCAATATATTCCACCAGACCTTCCCACGAGCCTTTCAGACCAAGTGGATCGCCATACACCTCGATAAAGCCGTTAATGAAATCTATGGCCGAATCATGTTCTTTCAGCCATTCAATACAATATTTATTGAATATCTGCAAATCACCTGATTGATAATAGCTTATCAGCAAAGAAATAACTAGCTTCTGTTGTTCATTCTCTGCCACATCACGTGCTTTTTCCAACCAACAGATAACGTTACGGATAGCATTGGCATATTTACCATCAGCCGACCAAACCAACTCCTTCACCTCACCATTTTCCTTCACCAGGGTTGAGTTCAGTCCGTAGGAAGGTGGTGTATCAGGAGTTGCCTCGTTTTGTTTCTGGCGATCATAAAAAGCCTCTGCTTCAGCCTGTGTCACACCATCGTAGAAATTACAAGCCGACGTCAGCAGCAAGTCCTCTCCATCGGCCTGATTTACACGTTTTGGCATCACCTGCTCATCGAAGATAACCGGGAAGAGTTCATCACACATCTCATCGACAGTCTCTCCCGACTTCAATGGCAGTTTGCATGCATCCACCAGGTGGAGTGCCTCGCGCAGATACTCAGCCGAGAAACCTGGTTTGAACTTCTCGCAACCATAGTGATGATGTATGCCACTTGAAAACCACAGACGTTTCAGATACACCTCAAGCGCCTTGAAGTCATCAGAATCATGAGCGATACTCATATCAACATATACAACCTCCAACATCTTACGGATGCGGAGGTTGTATTTACCGAATTGATCAAATGTAATATCTCGTCCGAACAGCGTAGCTTTTGAAAGGTAGTAAACTAACTTCTTCTGCTGTAACGACAGTTTTTCAAATCCATTCAGACGATATCTGAGCATCTGCAGATCAGCAAAACGCTCATCTTGATAGTTAAAATCCACTATTATTCTTCTGTCTTTGGTTTACGACCACGCTTAGCCTTCATAGCAGGGTGCTGCTTGAGGTGCTCCATACGATAATCACGAGGAGTCATACCCATTACGCGATAGAATGAAGCATAGAACGACTGACGGTTAGCAAATCCAACCATATCACTAACCTCTTCCATGCGTAAATCCTGATAACGCTTGTCAACAAGGATAGTCATAGCCTCATCGATTCTATACTTATTCACAAATGAAGTATAGTTCATATGAAAACGCACGTTAACGACAGCTGAGATATAACGGGTATTTGTTCCTAATTCCTCAGCCAGTTTCTTTGCTGAATAATCCTTGTCACGATACTTCTTCTGCATCACGATGATGTTCATGATTTTTTCTTGCATTTCATCCATCATCTTTGGGCTCACCAAACTTCTGTAAGCCGCTACCTTTTCCTTCTTCTCAATAATGTTGTACTTTGCCATTTGCTTTTGGTAATTTTTTAATGTTGCGCAAAGTTAGCAAGATTTTTCGAATTAACAATAGTTTTTGAAGAAAAATTGAGAAAAAAGCATTACCTTTGCCCAAAATTTAAAATAATTATGGATATTTTTGGTGTTTTACAACAGTATTTCGGCTATAATTCATTCCGCGAGAATCAGGAAGAAATCATCCGCCACGTCATCAACGGGAACGATGCATTAGTACTGATGCCAACGGGCGGCGGCAAAAGTATCTGCTATCAGATTCCGGCTCTCGCCATGCCAGGAATTGCCATAATTATTTCACCATTAATCAGCCTCATGAAAGATCAGGTCGAGGCGCTTCGCGCTAACGGCATTGAGGCCGAGGCACTGAATAGCGGAAACGATTCTACAGCCGACTTGGTAATCAGGCGGAAATGCATCAATGGCGAAATAAAATTATTGTATATTTCGCCAGAAAAAGTGATGGCCGAATGCGACTATCTGCTTAAGAACCTACAGATATCACTGTTTGCCATCGACGAGGCCCACTGTATTTCGCAATGGGGTCACGACTTCAGACCAGAGTACACACAACTGGGCACCCTCAGAGATAAGTTCCCGGACGTCCCGATGATGGCTCTGACAGCTACCGCCGACAAGATCACCCGCCACGACATTATCGAACAATTGAAATTAAGAAACGCGCGCGAGTTTGTTTCCAGTTTCGACCGTCCCAACCTTAGCCTAACCGTAAAAAGGGGTTATAGAGGCGCAGAGAAAATGCACTTTATTCTTAATTTCATCAAAGCACGCCCTCACGATGCCGGCATCATCTACTGCCTGAGTCGCAAAACTACCGAGAAAGTTGCTGCCGACCTGCGCAAGAAAGGTATCAACGCTGCGGCATACCACGCAGGCATGTCGAATCTGGAACGAAGCCAGACTCAGGAACAATTCAAGAACGACCAGCTATTGGTGGTTTGCGCTACGATTGCCTTTGGCATGGGTATCGACAAGAGCAACGTGCGATGGGTGATTCATTACAATATGCCCAAAAGCATTGAGAGTTTCTATCAGGAGATAGGCCGCGCCGGACGTGATGGTGCTCCCGCCGATACCGTCTTATTTTATTCTCTGGCCGATATCATCCAGCTATCCGAGTTTGCCCGCCAAAGCGGTCAGCAGGATGTAAACATGGATAAGTTGAAACGCATGCGTGAGTATGCAGAGTCAAACGTCTGCAGGCGTCGTATCCTGCTGAACTACTTCAGCGAACAGACCGATCACGACTGTGGCAACTGTGATGTATGCGACAACCCACCCCAACGCTTCGACGGCACCCGATACGTACAAATGGCATTAAGCGCTGCTAAGCGCTGCAACGAGGAGATTCGCATATCAACTATCATAGAGATTCTGAAGGGCATGCGCTCACCCAGCATCGTCAGACACGGGTACGACCAGCTGAAGACATTCGGCGTAGGTCATGATTTAAGCATTAACGACTGGCAGGATTACCTGTTGCAGATGCTACAGATGGGCTTTATCGAGATAGCCTATAACGACGGCAACAAAGTGAAAGTTACCGAAATAGGCAACGACGTACTTTACGGACGCAAATCGGCTCCGTTATGCGTGATTGACCATAGCGCCAAGGAAGCCCCGAAGAAGAAACCGAAACTGCGTCTGGAAATCCCAACCATCACCATCCCAGGTCTCCCCCCGACAACCGGTATCGAAGACCCCAAACTGTTCGAAGCCCTTCGCCAGCTCAGGAAGGCATGCGCCGACGAAGAAGGCTTTCCACCCTATATCGTTTTCAGCGACAAGGTGCTCCATGCTCTGGCCACCATCAAGCCTACTTCGCTCGATCAGTTTGGCAATATTCAGGGCATCGGAGAGCACAAAAAAGGCAAGTATGGCGATCGTTTTGTATCACTGATCCAAAAGTACGTTTAAGCCCGTTTTTACACCTTATTATTATAAAAAAGGGAAAAAGAAACTAAAAAATCGCCCTAAAAGTGTCTATTTTTGCTAAAAACGAGCACATATTGGCAATTTTGTGCAAAATAATTAGTACCTTTGCAAGGTAAAATCATCCAAAGATGGCTAAAAAGAAAATATTATTCATCAATCAGGAGATCACTCCGTATGTCCCCGACAATTCACTGTCGCTCATGGGGAAAAACCTTCCAAAGGTTATGCAGGAACGTAGTCACGAGATTCGCACTTTCATGCCTAAGTGGGGTAATATCAATGAGCGCCGCGGTCAGTTGCACGAAGTCATCCGACTCTCGGGTATGAACCTAATCATTAACGACACCGACCACCCATTGATTATCAAGGTTGCTTCGATTCAGTCAGCACGTGTTCAGGTATATTTCATCGACAACGATGATTACTTTGGCAAGCGTCTGATAGAGCGCGACGAAGCAGGTGTTGAGTATGATGACAATGGCGAACGAGCTATATTCTTTGCACGTGGCGTGCTTGAAACAGTTAAGAAGTTGCGCTGGGTACCCGATATCATCCACTGTCAGGGTTGGATGAGTGGCGTTGTGCCTTTCTATGTCAAGACGGCCTATCGCGATGAGCCTTCGTTTGCCGAAACCAAAGTAGTAACCTCTCTGTACAATAAGAGCATTGAAAAGGACTTTGGCAATAACTTCAAGCAGTTTATGGAGTTCCGCGACGCCAAGCCCGAGTTGCTGACTGACTACCAGGATAAGTTTGATTTTGAAGAACTTGGCAAGTTGGCTATTGATTACAGCGATGGTGTGATCCAGGCCGTACCCGACGCCAGCCAGACACTGCTGGATTATGCGGGTGCCAAGAATGTACCGCTGCTCGGCTATCATGAGGACTTTGCCGATGCCTATGAGGCATTCTACGAGTCGCTGTATGCCGATGAAGCAAAATAAGTAAATAGGATTAAGACAAAACATGCGTCAATGAAATTTAGATTGTTTACAGCGATTGCAGTTGCTGCAATGGCAATAACCTCTTGTAGCGAAGATACTGCAACAATTGGATCTTCAGTTACCAACAAAACCGACCTGCTTGAATATTCCACCGGATTATATCAGGCAACATCACGCTCGATTCTGGCCGATTCGGTTTACTCGGATAACTCCAACTGTTATTTTGGAATGGTAAAAGATCCTGAGACTCTATCGTATGTCAAGAGCGATTTTATGACTCAGTTCAATATGATTGAAGGCTTCGAACTGCCAACTCAAGATAAGATGCTGAGTAAGATTGATGGCGAAGTAGTTGCTGACTCTTGCGAGATTTCATTGTTTGTGAAGTATTCAAAGTCATACGGCGACACGCTTGCAGCCATGAAGATGCGCGTTTCTGAGCTTGACTCGCCCATCGATGACAAATACACTCATTATAGCAACTTTGATCTCAAATCAAACGGATACCTTCGAGATAAGGGTTTACAAATTAACAGAATGTTCTCTATCAGAGACCTGACGCTCTCTGACGCCAACCTGCAGCATATCCAGACCAATATCTCAAAGCAAGGCACATCTACGGACAGCGGATATTATGACAGAATCCGTGTTCCAATGAATGTTCCCTATACAGCCAAGAACGGCACGACATACAACAACTATGGTACATACGTGCTTCGTACCTACTATGAGCATCCCGAGTATTTCCGTAACTCGTACTGGTTTGTTCATAATGTATGCCCAGGTTTCTATTTCGAGATTACCGACGGACTTGGCGTCATGGCAAACATCCTTGAGATTAACATCCAGATGTACTACACCTTCCAGGCTGATACCACACAGGCTATTTCATCAGTATATCTGTCATCAACACCTGAGGTGATGCAGACTACTCATGTAGTAAACGACCGTCCGACCTTACAAAAATTGGTAGACGACAACAACTGCACTTATCTCAAGTCGCCCGCTGGCATCTTTACGGAGGTGACACTGCCTGTCGACGAGATATCACAGACTCACGCCAACGACTCTCTGCTGTCGGTCAGCATCAACTTCGAGCGTCTGAACAATGGTGCGCAGGGCAGCGAGGTGCACCTCGCTACACCCACCAACATCCTGATGGTACAGAAAGACAGCCTCTATTCATTCTTTGAGAATAAGACCATGTACGACTATACCACCTCGTTTATGGGCACACTTTCAACCAATGTCTATGCATTCAGCAACATTGGTAATCTGATTACACAGATGGCCCGCCAGAAAGCTGAGGGACTGAAGAGCGATGCCAACTGGGAGGCCAAGCACCCCGACTGGAACAAGGTGGTACTGGTACCAATCGCCACCACAACCAAGACGTCGTACGACAGCTATGGTTATTCTTCGACCACCATCTCGGGTATTCACAACCAGATGGGCTTATCAAGCACCAAACTGGTAGGTGGTACCAACAGTCCTATCGAAGTCAAGGTGGTATATGCCAAATTTAAGAACTGATAAGCTATGGCCGACGGATTTTTAGAGAAGCATCACGAGGATTACGAAGCCCGCAAGGCGGCTTGGATCCGCAAGAAGAAGCATCTGCCGAAAGCTAAGCCCAGAAATATAGAGCGCCCCGATGACGAGGCGCTCTAATTTTTTCTCATGTCGAGATCATTCAACCGATAATCTTGAATTTAGCGAACTTCAGCAACAGCTGTTTGGTGCCCGCATTCGTAAACGCCACAGTAGCCTTGGCATTCTCACCCGAACCCTCCAAGCGCACCACGGTTCCTACACCGAAACGCATATGCTCTATCCGAGCGCCCTCATGCAGATCGCTGGCACTCGGATCGGTTGCCATCGGACGAGGCGCCACAGCATTATATACCCGTTTGAAGTTTGCGCCAAACGGATTCACAGGCTTTTCCGGTTGTCGTGGTGCAACAGCACGCGGCTTGGGATCGGCTTTGAATTGTGAAGCCACCGGCCGTGGGTTCTGCATCCATTCCGGACCTTCGCTCTCAAACCGGCTGTTCCTACTATAGCCACCAGTAGTACCTGTGCCATAAGCACCGCCATCATAGCGATTGTAGGCCTTACGCTGAGGCGAGCCGAAGTTGCCTGCCCCACCCGCTTCGCCATGTACCTCCAGCAGATCGGAGTCAATATCGCGGATAAAGCGCGATGGTGTATCATACTCCATGCGCCCATAGCGGAATCGGTTCTGGGCACAGGTCAGTATGCAGTGTTTCTCGGCACGCGTGATAGCCACATACAGCAATCGTCGTTCCTCTTCAAGCTCACGCATCGAGTTCGTACACATCGGACTGGGGAAGATATTCTCTTCCAACCCCACCACGAATACCGTTGGGAACTCCAAACCTTTGGCAGAGTGGATAGTCATCAGCATCACTTTATCGTTGTCATCGCCATTATCGCTATCAAGATCGGTAAGCAATGCCACCTCCTGCAGGAAATCTGGCAGATAGACCTCATCGCCCATATCCTCCTCACGCCGGCTCTCCACAAAATCCTGCATACCGCTCAGAAACTCTTCCAAGTTCTCCTGGCGCGATATATCCTCAGGATTACGTCCGCTGTAGATATCCTTACTAATGCCTGACGACATGATGATATCGTGCCCCAACACATAAGCATCCTCAGTCTGGATACGGGCTATCCATCCTTCTATCAGTTCACGGAAATGCTGGAGTTTGGTCATCGTGCCCTTGCTCACATCCAGCGGAAACAGCATGGGCTGCTTAATAACCTGCCACAAGCTGACACCATACTGCTGGGCAGTCTGTATGATTTTTCCGACCGTCGTATCACCGATACCACGAGCGGGATAGTTCACGATACGCTTAAATGCCTCTTCATCGTCAGGATTGGCTATCAAACGGAAATAGGCAATCACATCCTTGATTTCCTTACGCTGATAGAAGCTCAGACCGCCATAGATGCGATACGGAATACCGTCCTTACGCATCTGTTCCTCAAAGCTTCGGCTCTGCGAATTGGTACGATACAGAATGGCAAAGTCGCTCCAGTTACATCTATCCTGCCGTTTCAGGCGCTTGATATCCTGCGTTACAATCATCGCCTCTTCACGATCGCTGTAGGCTGGCTTCAGCTGCAGACGTTCACCATGCTCATTCTTTGAGAATACATTCTTCGGTATCTGTCGCTCATTACGACGTATCAGCGAGTTAGCCGCCTGAACAATCAACTGCGTTGAACGGTAATTCTGCTCCAGTTTGAAGAGTTTAGCATGCTGATACTGGCTTTGGAAATTCAGGATATTGTCGATATTTGCACCTCGGAACGAGTAGATACTCTGCGCATCATCACCCACCACGCACACCATCTGGCGCTCTTTGGTCAGCTGATATACTATCTGCTGCTGCGCGTAGTTCGTGTCCTGATACTCATCTACCAGCACAAACTGGAATTTATCCACGTATTTCTGTCGGACATCCTCGTTCTTTTGGAACAGCACCCACGTCTGTACCAACAGATCATCGAAATCCATCGCATTGGCCTGCCTGCAGCGCTCCGCATACCTCAAATATATCTGGGATACCTGAGGACGTTTTTGAGTGGCATCATCAGCTGCCCAAGCACTCTGCTGATAAGCCTGCGGCAGCAGTAGATGGTTCTTAGCCAACGAGATACGATCGGCCACCGACGAAGGTTTATATACCTTATCATCCAACCCCATTTCTTTGATGATGGTTTTTACAAGCGAACGGGCATCAGTCTGATCGTAGATTGTAAAGTTCGGATTGTAGCCGATTTTGTCGGCTTCAGCCCTTAATATGCGTGCAAATACGCTATGAAAAGTACCCATCTGCAGATATCTGGCCTGCTCTTCACCCACCAGGCGCCCTATTCGCTCCTTCATTTCGCGGGCCGCCTTATTGGTAAAGGTGAGTGCCAGAATCTGCCAAGGCTTCATTCCTTGTTCTAAGAGCCAAGCAATCTTATACGTCAGCACGCGTGTTTTTCCCGATCCAGCACCAGCAATCACCAAGCTGGCGCCATCGCAGTACTCCACTGCAACACGCTGACTTTCATTCAGTTGACTCAGTATCTCATTATTCATCATTCTCTATTTTGTATTGTTGATGCAAAGATACAAATAATATTTAAAACCACCAAATTTGGTTTATAGAATTACACCATGTGGAGCAACTCGGACGTTCAAAAACGTAGTAAAAGTATATTTTTGAAAAGTACCTAAGAATTTTTTGCGCGCTAACTACTTTGCACGTGAAAAGTACTTAGAGAAAAATTGACACATTATTGATCGTTTTTTGGACATCGTAGGGTGACTGAAAAAACCGTGAGTTAATTCAAACGATAAAACGAGCTGGATCATTTTATCAATCGAATTAACTCAGCAGAAAAATCGACCTAATTTACCCAAGTAGGCAACTATGATTAAAAAGTTTTTACAAGGATCAGGGGTAAAAAATTGAAATGACATAGACCGACATTGCTCCAGATAGTAATAATTTCAGTTTCATGCATAATATTTTATAAATCATGTCGGGTGATAAAGAGACTATAAGAAATAATAACAATAGCATGACAAAAAAGTACTGAGAGGAATTAACAATTAGTTAACACTTAATATTTTGTGCGCTGACGGAAAATGTGTAACTTTGCATGGTCAAAAAGAAAATAACGAGCGATAGCCGCTCACAGTATAACTATAATTATTATCTGAAATGAAAAAACTAAAAATGATGGTTGCCATGCTGGCAATGACAATGGCTATGCAGGCACAAACAAAGTTCCACGACGTCGAGGCCAATGAGGCTACAGGCAAAGTGAAGTCAATAACTATGAACATGATGGGTATGCCCCGCAACATCACCTTCACCGAGGACGGTAAGATGCAGCAGGAAGGCATGAGCGATGTCCAGTATGATGAGAACGGCTATCTGCAACAGGCCACAGTAAGCATGATGGGTCAGAGTGCTACCATCAAGTTCGGTTGGGAGAACGGTAAGCTGGTAAGCCAGAGTGTTAACGCCATGGGCCAGGATATCAAGACCACCTTCGTTTACGATGAGAAAGGCATTATAAAAGCACAGAAGGTAAACATGGGCGGACAGGAGATGGAGACTCCCCTCACCGACTACAAGTTCGACGACAAGGGCAACTGGATCAGTCGTAAGATGAGCATGATGGGACAGGAAATGGAAATTACTCGTACCATTACATATTACGAATAAAACGCATAAACATTAGTTTTATATTTATAGGACTCACTTTTTTATAAGTTGAGTCCTTTTTTTAACACTTTACAAGACGCTGTTTTTGGAGGATTAAATAAATCTTTGTAACTTTGCACGCGATAAAATCGCAATCTTCATAATAAACCCAATACGAATATGAAAAAAGAACTGAAAAAAGTGTTGGTACTCGGTTCGGGTGCCTTGAAAATCGGACAGGCCGGAGAGTTCGACTATTCTGGCTCTCAGGCTCTGAAAGCACTACGTGAGGAAGGCATCAAGAGTGTGCTCGTAAACCCTAACATCGCAACCATCCAGACAAGCGAGGGTATTGCAGACAAAGTGTATTTCCAGCCGGTAAATACACACTTCGTAACCGAAATCATCAAGAAAGAGCGCCCCGACGGCATCCTGCTGGCATTCGGTGGACAGACAGCACTGAACTGTGGTACTGAGCTTTACTTGAACGGTACATTGAAGGAGTATGGTGTAGAGGTACTTGGAACTAGCGTTGAAGCTATTATGAACACTGAGGACCGTGACCTCTTTGTGAAGAAGCTTGGCGAGGTTGACCTGAAGGTACCCGTTAGCCACGCTGTTGAGTCGATGGAAGATGCGCTGAAGGCAGCACACGAGATTGGATTCCCCATCATGATCCGTTCGGCTTATGCACTGGGTGGTCTGGGTTCAGGTATCTGTCCCGATGAGAAGAAATTCATCGAACTGGCCGAGTCGGCCTTCACCTTCGCTCCACAGATTCTGGTGGAGGAGAGTCTGAAAGGCTGGAAGGAGATTGAGTTCGAGTGCATCCGCGATGCCAACGACCGCTGCTTCACTGTTGCTTCGATGGAGAACTTCGACCCATTAGGCATCCACACTGGCGAATCTATCGTAGTTGCCCCAACCTGCTCGCTACGTGAGGAGCAGGTCAAGATGCTGCAGGAAATCACCATCAAGTGTGTAAAGCATCTGGGTATCGTAGGTGAGTGCAACATTCAGTTCGCATTCAATGCTGAGACCAACGACTATCGTATCATTGAGATCAACGCTCGTCTGAGCCGTTCTTCTGCGTTAGCATCAAAGGCCACTGGCTATCCCCTCGCCTTCGTTGCTGCTAAGATCGCTCTTGGTTACACACTCGACCAGATTGGCGAGATGGGCACAACCTCAAGTGCATACGTTGCTCCCAGTCTCGACTATATGATCTGTAAGATTCCTCGTTGGGACCTGACTAAGTTTGCTGGTGTGAGCCGTCAGATTGGTTCGTCGATGAAGTCGGTTGGCGAGATTATGTCTATCGGTCGTTCGTTCGAGGAGATGATTCAGAAAGGCTTGCGTATGATTGGTCAGGGCATGCACGGTTTCGTGGGCAACGACCACACCAAGTTCGACAACCTCGACGATGAGTTGGCTAACCCCACCGACCTGCGTATTTTTGCTATCGCTCAGGCACTCGAAGAGGGTTACACCATCGAGCGTATTGAGCAGCTCACCAAGATCGACGTCTGGTTCCTGGAGCGCCTGAAGCATATCGTAGATCTGAAGCACGAACTGCTGAAGTACAACAAGCTGGAGGAGCTGCCCGACGAGCTTCTGCTGGAGGTGAAGCGTTGCGGATTCAGCGACTTCCAGATAGCCCGCTTCGTGTTGAAGCCACAGGGTGGTAATATGGAGAAGGAGAACCTGGCTGTTCGTAAATATCGCCAGCAGAAGGGTATCGTTCCTTCAGTAAAGCGCATCCCCACAGTAGCCTCAGAGCATCCAGAGCTTACCAACTACCTCTACTTCACTTATACGCATGTGCCCGCTTTCGGTAACCCTGAAGGAGAGAAATATGTAGCCGCGCACGATATCAATTATTATAATAACGAGAAGTCAGTTGTTGTTCTCGGTTCTGGTGCTTACCGCATCGGTTCATCGGTAGAGTTCGACTGGTGTTCGGTAAATGCCATCAACACCGCCCGCAAACTGGGTTACAAGTCGATCATGATTAATTACAACCCTGAGACGGTTTCTACCGACTACGACATGTGCGACCGTCTGTACTTCGACGAGCTTTCGTTGGAGCGCGTGCTCGACGTTATCGACCTCGAGTCGCCACGTGGTGTCATTGTTTCTGTAGGAGGTCAGATTCCAAACAACCTGGCTATGAAGCTGCACCGTCAGGGTGTTCCCGTACTCGGCACTTCACCAGTTGATATCGACCGTGCCGAGAACCGCGACAAGTTCTCAGCCATGCTCGACAAGCTTGGTATCGACCAGCCCGCATGGCAGGCACTCACCAGTTTCGACGATGTGAAGGATTTCGTGGCCAAAGTGGGCTACCCCGTACTGGTTCGTCCTTCGTACGTACTCTCTGGCGCAGCCATGAACGTATGCTACGATGAAGAGGAGCTGCACCGCTTCCTCAACATGGCTACCGAGGTATCGAAGGAGTTCCCCGTAGTGGTTTCCAAGTTCATGACTGAGACCAAGGAGATTGAGTTCGACGCTGTAGCCGATAAGGGTGAAGTGATTGAGTATGCTATCTCGGAGCACGTGGAGTATGCAGGTGTTCACTCAGGCGATGCCACCATGGTATTCCCTGCTCAGAACATCTATTTCTCTACCATCCGTCAGATCAAGAAGATTGCACATAAGATTGCAGCCGAGCTGAATATCAGCGGACCATTCAACATCCAGTTCCTGGCTAAGAACCGCGAGGTGAAGGTGATTGAGTGTAACCTGCGCGCCAGCCGTTCGTTCCCATTCGTTTCAAAGATTCTGAAGCGTAACTTCATTGAGACGGCTACCAAGATTATGCTCGACGCTCCTTATCAGAAACCCGACAAGAGTGAGTTCGACATCGATCGTATCGGTGTGAAGGCCAGTCAGTTCTCATTTGCCCGTTTGCAGAATGCCGACCCTGTACTGGGTGTCGACATGAGCTCTACCGGTGAGGTTGGTTGTCTGGGCGACGACCTGAACGAGGCGCTGCTCAACTCGCTGATTGCTACAGGCTACTCTATTCCAAAGGATGCCGTTCTGATTTCATCAGGTGGTGCCAAGGGTAAGGTTAGTCTGCTGGAGCCAGCACAGCAGTTGGCCAAGAAGGGCTACACCATCTACGCTACAGCTGGAACAGCCAAGTTCTTCAACGATAATGGTGTGAAGGCCACAGCCGTAGCATGGCCCGATGAGAATGGCGATAACAATGTGATGGATCTCATCAGTCAGCACAAGGTTGGTCTGGTTATCAATGTGCCAAAGAATCATACCAGTCGCGAGCTGACGAATGGTTACAAGATCCGTCGTGGTGCCATCGATCACAACATTCCATTGATGACTAACGTGCGCTTGGCCAAGGCATTTATCGAGGCCTTCACCGCTATGAGCATCGATGATGTGAAGATCAAATCATGGCAGGAGTATAATAATTAAACATTGAACATTGACAGACGAATATAAAACTCTAAAGACCGAAGGCGAGGGTTACTACACCGAGAAGCGTAGCAAGTTCCTCGCCTTCGCTCATCATGTAGAAACCCTTGACGAAATCAAGGAATTATTAGCAGGCTATCGTAAGAAGTACTACGACGCCCGCCACGTTTGCTATGCGTATATGTTAGGTGCCGAACGATTGGAGTTCCGCGCTAACGACGACGGCGAACCATCGAGCACAGCCGGTAAACCCATTCTGGGACAGATTAACAGCAACGAGTTAACAGATATCCTGATTGTAGTGGTGCGTTATTATGGTGGTGTGAACTTAGGTACATCAGGTTTGATTGTGGCCTATCGCGAAGCAGCCGCCGATGCCCTCGCCCACTCCGAGATTGAAACTCGTCAGGTTGAGGAGATTGTGACCTACACATTCGCCTATCCGCTTATGAACGACGTGATGCGCATCGTGAAGGAGATGCAGCCTCGTATCGTTTCGCAAACCTACGATAACACTTGTGAAATCAAGCTCAGCATCCGCAAATCAGAAGCAGAGCAGCTACGTAACCGACTATCGAAGCTGTCCTTTGAATAAAAATGGGAATTTTCCGCCAGAAATGTTTGGTGGTTTCCAAAAAATGCATTACCTTTGCACTCGCAAACGAGAGAAAGAGTTAAACAAGTTTGACTCTCCTCACGTTCAGCAAACCGAGCAAGCTCGTTTTGCCCTCGCTTAATCGGAGAGTTGGCAGAGTGATCGATCGCGCTGGACTCGAAATCCGGTATACCCCTTTCGGGTATCGGGGGTTTGAATCCCTCACTCTCCGCAAAGAAAAGAATAAGGCTTCGGATTTTTCCGGAGCCTTATTTCTTTTTATCCTTCTAATGGTGCGTCCTTGAGTTTCTCAAGGGCCCGGCACAGCTGATCGGGACATGAGGTACCCTTGGCACCACAACGAATACCATTGATTTTAGGTATCACATCGTCAATCTTCTGTCCGCGAACCAACTGGCTGATTCCCTGAAGGTTGCCATTGCAACCTCCAAGGAAGAACACCTGCTGTATCACGTTGTTCTCATCGGCAGTCACGTCGATCAGTTTCGAACATGTGCCCTGAGTCTCATACTGTATGTGCTTGGTCTTCATCGGCTTAGCTCAGTTTGTGAATAACCAGTCCTGAACGCAGCTTTGGCTCGAACCAGGTAGCCTTTGGTGGCATAATCTTACCACTATCGGCAATATCCATGATCTGCTGCATGGATACGGGATAGAGAGCCAGCGCAGCACGCATCTCACCAGAGTCAACACGACGCTTCAGCTCTTTCAGTCCGCGCAGTCCGCCTACGAAGTCGATACGCTGTGAAGAGCGCAGGTCGCCAATGTTCAGAATCTCGTCAAGAATCAAGCGGCTCGAGATATCTACATCCAGCACGCCGATAGGATCGGTGTTATCGTAGGTACCCTCCTTGGCCTTCAGACTGTACCAGTGCTCATCGAGATAGAGCGAGAACTCGTGCAGCTGCTGGGGCTTGTAAATCCCGGTACCCTTATCCTCAACCTCGAAGTTTACCTGCAGAGCAGCCAGGAACTCCTCCGACGACATACCGTTCAGATCCTTTACTACACGGTTGTAGTCGAGGATGGTGAGCTGCGATGCCTGGAAGCAAACCGCCATGAAGTAGTTGTACTCCTCGGTACCATTGTGGTTGGGGTTCTGCTTCTGCTTTTCGGCACCAACCAATGCGGCAGCAGCCGAGCGGTGGTGACCATCGGCGATATACAGCGATGGCATATTGGCAAACTGCTCAGTGATGGTCTGCATATCCTTCGCGTCGCTGATGACCCAGAACTGATGACGGAAACCATCGATAGGAGCTACGAAATCGTACTCGGGCTCGGTAGCGGCATAACGCATAATCAGCTCGTTGAGCACAGCGTTGTCGGGATAAGCAAAGAATACAGGCTCGATGTTGGCATTGTTCACACGAACATGCTTCATGCGGTCCTCTTCCTTATCGCGGCGGGTCAGTTCGTGCTTCTTGATGTTGCCCTTCATGTAGTCGTCTACATAAGCGCCAACCACCAGTCCGTACTGCGTCTTACCGTTCATGGTCTGCGCATAGATGTAATAGTGGTCGTCGGCATCCTGTACCAGCCATCCCTTATCCTGGAACTTCTGGAAGTTCTCGGCAGCCTTCTCGTACACGCGTGGGTCGTACTCCGAAGTACCAACGGGGAAGTCAATCTCTGGTTTGATGATGTGATAGAGGCTCTTCTCATTGTCGCCAGCCTCTGCCCTCGCCTCTTCACTATCGAGCACGTCGTAAGGACGACTCTCCACTTGCTCTACAAGCTCTTTGGGTGGGCGAATACCCTTGAATGGTTTGATAATAGCCATGTTATTATAAGTATTTTTTAATGTTCTCTATCATTTCTGTATATTCGGCATCGGTAAGATATACCTTGCCTGGGTTCATCTGGAACACGCCACCGTAATCAGGACCATCCACATATTTGGGCGCCAGATGGAAGTGCAGATGCGACAGCTTGTCGCTATAGGCACCATAGTTAATCTTTTCGGGATTGAATGCTTTCTGCATGGCACGAGTCACCTTAGCCACATCGGCCATAAAGGCATTGCGATCTTCGTCGCTCAACTCGTTCAGATCATTGACGTGGTCCTTATAGGCCACCAGGCAACGACCGCGATAGGTCTGCTCCTTAAACAAAAAAGCTCGCGACACCGACAGTTGAGCAAACTCAATCATCAGGTCGTGAAGCGTCTGATTATTCGTGCAGTACAAGCACTGCTTGGGATCACTTTGCATAATTATTATTGGTTTTAGGAGAATACAAAAGTGCACAAGTAGGGCTTAAACCCTCCTGTGCACCTTATATATCAGTAAATTACTTATTTACCTGGAACTTGGTGTCGCCATCCTTGAAGAAGGCGTTGATCTGCTTGGCAGCAGCGATACCAGCGTTGATGTTGGCCTCGGCTGTCTGAGCACCCATCTTCTTAGGAGTTGAGAAGTAACGACCCTCGAACTTAGCGAACTCATCGTTGGCATCGGGCATGATGTCGGTCACAAACTTCAGGTCCTCACGCTCAGCCATCAGCTTAATCAGCTCGGGCTCGTTGATAACCTCCTTACGGGCTGTGTTAACCAGCACGCCACCCTTCTTCATCTTGCCAACCAATGCAGCGTTGATGCTCTGCTTGGTCTCAGGAGTAGCAGGGATGTGGAGTGATACAACATCACAGGTCTCGAACAACTTCTCCTGACAGCAAACAGCGTGTACGCCAGCAGCCTCGATAACCTCTGCAGGGCAGAAAGCATCGTAAGCGTAAACGTCCATACCGAAGCCCTTGGCGATGCGAGCCACATTGCGACCTACATTACCGAAAGCCAGGATACCCAGCTTCTTACCCAGCAGCTCTGAACCGCTCTTACCGTTGTAGAAACCACGAACGGCCATCACGAGCAGACCGAATACCAACTCGGCTACTGCGTTTGAGTTCTGACCTGGGGTGTTCTCAGCTACTACGTTGTGAGCAGTAGCAGCAGCCAGATCGATGTTGTCGTAGCCAGCACCGGCACGAACCACGATCTTCAGCTGCTTAGCAGCGTCGAGTACCTCAGCGTCAACCTTATCGCTACGGATAATGAGTGCGTCGGCATCAGCAACGGCTGCCAGGAACTGAGCCTTTTCTGTATATTTCTCGAGCAGTACCAGCTCATTGCCGGCTGCCTCAATCTCTGCCTTGATACCATTAACAGCAGCTGCTGCGAATGGCTTCTCTGTTGCAACTAATACTTTCATATCTTTGTTTTTTATTTGCAACGGACTACAGGACTTAAGGACTTTTTAATGCGGATAGTCCTGTTAGTCCTGTAGTCCGCTGCTAAAAATAATTAATGATTACTCTCGAATTCCTTCATGCAGGCTACCAGAGCGTTGCAGCCTTCGATGGTCTGGGCGTTGTAGCAAGATGCACGGAAACCACCAACTGAGCGGTGACCCTTAACACCAACCATACCCTTTGAAGTAGCGAAGTCGAGGAAGTCCTTCTCCAGCTCCTTGTACTCGTCGGCCATAACGAAGCAGATATTCATCAGCGAACGATCCTCAGCCTTAGCAGTACCTACGAACATCTTGTTGCGGTCGATCTCGCCGTAAACAATCTCTGCGCGCTGCTGAGCCAGCTTGTCCATAGCCTCTACACCACCCTGGGCCTTGATCCAGCGCAGGTTCTCGAGAGCGCTGTAGATAGGAACTACAGGAGGCGTATTGAACATAGAACCCTTATCTACGTGTGTACGGTAGTCGAGCATGGTAGGAATCTCACGAGGAGCCTTACCCAGCGCGTCGTCCTTAACAATCACGATGGTAACACCGGCCATAGCCAGGTTCTTCTGAGCACCAGCGTAGATGGCATCGTACTTAGCCACGTCGACAGGACGG
Organism: Prevotella sp. P6B4; assembly: GCF_000619985.1. Lineage (NCBI taxonomy): Bacteria > Pseudomonadati > Bacteroidota > Bacteroidia > Bacteroidales > Prevotellaceae > Prevotella > Prevotella sp. P6B4. Next base: position 21,581 of record NZ_JHVE01000014.1, on the reverse strand, counting down.
CTGAAGATATCTGATGACATATCGGCAATCAGACGAACGGGAACATCGAGGTCCTTGCGGATCTCTGTACCATAGATAGTATTGTTAGTTGTGATGTGCAGATAGTCAGCATCAGCGGGAACAGTCCAATCCTTAGGGATGAAAGTATAGTTGGCATCAGCTGAAGAAGCCACCTCTACTACCTCACCGAAAAGCTTAGCTTCCTTCATAGCCTTCTTAGCCCAAACACCGGTGTTCAGGTAAGCAGCCTTCTTAATCAGGAAGTTATAAGGAATCATACAGAACTCCAGACTGGCACCACCACCAAGGAAAATCACGGAGTAACCCTCGGGAACGTTAAGGAGTTCCTTTACGAGAGCCACAGCCTCGTCAACTACAGGCTGAAAGTCCTTTGCACGATGGCTGATCTCCATCAGAGAGAGACCCGAACCGTTGAAATCAAGACACTGCTGAGCGGTCTTCTCAATCACCTCGCGAGGAAGCATCGAGGGACCGGCGTTAAAGTTGTACTTCTTCATTTGATTGTTTATTTTTTAAATGATTTATATTCCTTTATTCAACCCTTCAATCATATGATATCCGAATTGCGCTGCGAAATTACACTTTTTATTTTATTCCACCAAATATTTAAGCAGAAATTCACAAATATTCCTGTTTTTCTTTCATTTTGTCAACTCAATATAGCACTTTTCATTATCTTTTGACAATGCCTTATACCTTTATTATATATATGACGTTGCAAAGATACTGAATATTTTTGTATTACAAGCCGTTCAAACAGATTTTTTTGAATTCATTTGGATTATTGCCCGCTAATTCGTACCTTTGCAATCGTTATGGTACAAAAGCAACATCACGTCATTATCAGTCTGGCCTCTAATAGCAACCAGGAGGCCCATCTGGAGGCTGCGCGCGCCCAACTCACGCAGTTGCTCACCGAGGTGCATTTCACATCGGCCATCTACACCGACCCTGTAGGGAATGGTCCATGTTCCATGTTCAATGGTCAATGTTCCAAATATCTCAACCAGCTCTGTCAAGGTACTACCGGCTTAGGCATGAATCTGCTCAACGAGGTATTGAAGGAGATTGAGAAACGACTTGGCCGCACCCATAACGAGGATGGGATTGTGACCGTCGATCTGGATATACTGGAATACGACAACGAACGGTTCCACCACCGGGACTGGGAACGAAATTACGTAAAGGATTTAATTAACGAATTATGAAGAAACTATTAGTTATCAGCGCTTTACTATCCGTCTTCACACAGATATATGCGCAGCGTTTTGAGGATTATTTCATCGATCGCACCCTGCGTATCGACTATACTTTTGCGGGGAATCAGACCGCTCAGAACATCTATGTCGATGAGCTTGTTTCCACGCCCCGATGGTTCGGAAAACGCCAGCGCCTGTCAGAGGTTCCATTAAAAGGCAACGGACAGATCATCGTCAGCTGTCCCGACAGTCACAAGGTGATCTACCGTAATTCATTCTCAACACTATTTCAGGAATGGCTCACCACCAACGAGGCCAAACACACACAGAAATCGTTCGAAAACGTCTTCTTGGTACCATTCCCCAAACAACCCGTCGATATAACCATAGAGCTATACGACTACCACAACCGCACGAATGCGAAGATGACCCACAGAGTAGATCCCAAGGACATCCTCATCCGTAACACCGACTCCATCGGTCATACCCCCTACCGCACATTACTCCAGGCCACCGACACCAACCGATGCATCCATATCGCTTTTGTAGCTGAGGGATACCAGGCCCATGAGATGGACACCTACCTCAACGATTGTCGCATTGCCATCGAGTCGCTATTCCAGCATGAGCCCTTCAAGCACCTGAAAGGCCGATTCAATATCATCGCCGTAGAATCGCCATCTATCGACAGCGGCACCAGCGAGCCCAACAAAGGCATTTGGAAGAATACGGTACTGGGCTCACATTTCGACACGTTCTATAGTAACCGCTACCTCACCACATTACACCTGAAGAAGCTTCACGATGTACTGTCAGGCACACCTTACGAGCACATCATCGTATTAGTGAACACCGAGCGCTATGGCGGTGGCGGCATCTACAATTCATACAATCTCACCTATACACACGGACGTTATTTCCGCCCTGTCGTAGTTCACGAATTCGGCCACTCCTTTGGCGGTCTGGGCGACGAGTACCCTTATGGCGACGACGATCCCATGTACTTTGCCGACACAGAGCCATGGGAGCCCAACCTCACCACAAAGCATGATTTCAAGGGCAAATGGGAGAACTTGATCCGCGAAGGGAAAGCCGGTTTCGTTGAAGGTGGCGGCTATCTGACCAAAGGTGTATGGCGTGGCTTCGAGAACTGCCGCATGCGCACCAACGAAGAACCCGAGTTCTGCCTGGTTTGCCAGCAGGCTATACAAAATCTCATTGATTTCTATACCAAATGATTATTGAAATAAATTCGTTACAACAGCCAGGCTTAGAGTTATTCACTACCCTCACAGAAGCACAGCTTCGCAACCGTCTCGACGCAGCCAACGGCATCTTCATTGCCGAAAGCCCTAAGGTCATCCGGGTTGCACTTCAGGCTGGTTACAAGCCTTTAGCACTGCTCTGCGAGCGTCGACATATCACGGGCGACGCTGCCGAGATCATAGCCACCTGTGGCGACATCCCCGTTTATACCGGCAACCGTGAATTACTGGCACAGCTCACTGGCTACACCCTCACCCGAGGTGTGCTTTGCGCCATGCGCCGACCTACGGAGAAGAGCGTTGAAGACGTACTTGCCACCATCCCCTCGCAACAGAAACACCGTATCGTGGTGATCGACGGTGTGGTCGACACCACGAACATAGGTGCCATCTTCCGTAGTGCAGCGGCTCTTGGCATCGACGCCGTGCTACTGACCCGTAGCAGCTGCGACCCGCTAAACCGTCGTGCCGTACGTGTATCCATGGGATCGGTATTCTTAGTTCCCTGGACGTGGCTCGACTCCTACGACACCCTGCGCCGTCTGGGCTATCACACGGTAGCAATGGCATTAACCGATAAATCCATATTGCTCGACGACCCCATCCTGAAGCAAGAAGAGAGGTTAGCATTCATCATGGGCACCGAAGGCGACGGCCTGCCACAGCAGACCATCGCCGATGCCGATTATACGGTTCGTATCCCCATGTCGCATCAGGTCGACTCGCTGAATGTTGCAGCAGCTGCAGCCGTAGCGTTCTGGGAACTCAGAAAGTGATTACTTTTTCTTGTTTATCTTCACGTCCTCACCCTCCTTTGGCAGCGGGGTGACATATCTCATTTCGCGAAGAATACGTGCCTGGCGCTTCAACATGTACGCCGAGGGATGTTTACTTGAGAACTTACGCGGATTAGGTAGTGTAGCCGCTATCAACGCACACTGTACCTTCGACAGATGCTGTGCCTGCGTATTGAAGTGCTCCTCAGCCACAGCGTCGGCACCATAGATACCATCGCCCATCTCAATCGAGTTCAGGTACACCTCCATGATTCGCTGCTTGCTCCACATCAGCTCAATCAAGCCAGTAAAATACACCTCAAACCCCTTGCGCACCCACGAACGTCCCGGCCACAGGAAAACATTCTTGGCCGTTTGCTGCGATATGGTCGATGCGCCCAGTTTACGTTTCTCGGGATGTTTGCTGTTACGTTCGGCAGCCTTCTCGATAGCCTGGAAGTCGAACCCATGATGCTGCAGGAATTTAGCATCCTCGCTGGCCATCACAGCTTGCGGCAGCGACGATGAGATCTCCTCCAAAGGCACCCAGTGGTGTTTCAGCTTCAGACTCTTACCCTCGCCCATCTGTTCACAACAACGGATGAACATCAGCGGTGTAAAGTAAACAGGCAGGAATCGCAATGCTACAACAGCAAGAATAGTGGAGGCAAAGAATGCCACCACTATCCATTTTATTATGCTCTTAAATACTTTCAATTGAAAATACTCAATGTTCAATATTCAATTACTTAGAGGCCTCAGCGTTAGCCTCGTTGATCATCTGCTCCGAAGCATACATATAAACCTCTACACGGCGGTTCTGCTTGCGGCCCTCTTCTGTTGAGTTGTCAGCTACAGGATTGGTAGAACCCTGACCGTCAACAGTCTTAATCTGTGAAGCAGATACACCCAGCGACTTCAGATACTTAGAAACGCTCTGAGCGCGATTCTTTGACAGAGGATTGTTAACAGCATCCGATCCAGTGCTATCAGTATGTCCGAAGATAGCGATATCGCACTGGTTGTTGTTCTTCAGCACCTGAGCGAACTGCTGCAGTGAGCTCTTTGAAGCGGCATTCAGGTCAGCCTTGTTAACTGCGAACAGGATACCAGAGTCGAAAGTTACCTTCACGGCAGTCAGACCATTAGCGTCGGTGATAGTCTCAACCTGAGCGTTCTGTACAGCCTGAGCCTCCTTCTTAGCCTTATCCATCTTCTTACCGATAATGGCACCGGTACCAGCACCTACAGCACCACCGATGGCAGCACCTACAGCGGTATTACCAGCAATTTTACCAATGATAGCACCCAGAGCAGCACCACCACCAGCACCAATCATTGTACCTTTAGCTGTGTTACTCATGTTACATCCAGCCAGCACCAGCGTTGCGCTCAGTGCAACAGCAATTGTTTTAATACTTTTCATACTTCAATCATTTATTAAGAGTTAAAAACGTTGATTTCTGCCTGCAAAGATAGTACATTTTTTCTAAGCATGTACAAATCTATCGGTATTTTTTTAAAAATAATAAGCATTCCAGCTTGCATTTTTCAAAAGAAAGCCTTAATTTCACACCCGAAAACTATAAATATTGAGTCTATAAGCGAGTGAAGAGAGGCCGTTCTTACGTCTGAATCAACCTCAGATTCTCAATATGTACGCGCGAAGGGTTATTCCCATCCCATATATAAGGAGAAGAACCCATATATTCTATTAGATTTACATAAACTATGCCACTAGAATGACGGCTGCTATAGCACAAAGATTTACAGCAGCATCCTTCTTATTCCAGAAGCCATCCGTAAGCTTATGCTCAACAATGTAATCACGCAGTTTCAACCGCCATTCTTTGTTTTGCAGCAATATCCACAGAGCCTCATCAAAATAGGCATAATCTACACTTTCTTTCAACCATGCCTTTGATGGAGTACGCCCTTTACAGAGTCGTTCACCCTGATAGTTCAAATGCCAGAACCCATCAGATTCCAAATGCCAGAATGGTTTTTCAATACCAGTTAGATTGTCAAACTGAGATTCCTTAGCATATTTCGACATCAACATTTTATATCGTCCTTCGAGCCAATCGTTTATTGCAAACTGATTATTCCGGAACACATTAGCCTCAACGCCATCGATAATAGCCACCATCAGCACAGGCTTTGCAACAATGGTTTCACCATGAATCTTAGCCTGTCGAATACTCATTATCTGCTTTGTGTAATGCTTAAAGCATTGCTCATAGCTATAGAACTGTATAACTCTATTCATAGCCCTAAGTTATTGATTTCGAGGGCAAAGATAGCAAATATTTGGGAATATGGTGGCTTTTTGGCAGAAAAACAGCAATCCGCAGCAAATCACCCTTATAATATCGTGTACAAATCCGGATTATCTATTATCCAATCCTGGCGACCATCATCAAATTCAACAATCAATTTTGAAAAAGATGCAGCAAAGCTTTCTATTCTAATAACTCTACAGCTTGCATTGTAGTTTTTAATCTTTATTCTATCTCCAATTCTAACCTCTTTATTAGCAATTCTCTTTGAATGCGTATCTTTTTTAATCACAGTCGAGGAACTATCCAATGGAGATCCTACTGATTTGCCAGCATTTCCACTATCAAGAACACTTTCGTATTCACTTGGTTCGTCATATTCATGGGCATTTTGAGGTAACTCTACGACATCAGGATCAACAATGTCCTTTACAGCATCCTTAATTCGTACTCTTTTTTTCTTAGTTTGAACATCAGCCTTCTCTGGCTGTTTTTGATAAAGATACTTGCTATCATATATTTCCATCAACTTACCACTAGCAGCTTGAACCACAATCTTTCTATGGCCAGACTTATCAATTCGTAAATCTACTACCTTTCCAACCATTTGCGAAGGGAATATCTTTAGAGTTTCACCAATCTTTACGGTAAACTGCGAAGCAATATTTTCTACGCCATCAGTTTCCTTCTCTTTATCACTTTCTGTTTCGGGGATAGTAACTACTGGAGTACCATTATAACAATACCACTCACCAGCAACCTTTAAACGACATTCTTCGAAAACCGAATTATCATCTATATCCTCAATATCTTCGCAATAGTCAATAGCATTGTATAATATCCTAAACAATTCTGTTCGAGGATAAGCAACAATTTTCTTCACACCTTTCTGCCATTTTGAGCCATCAAAGAGCATACTCTTTAATGTAAAGCATTCGTTCTTCAGGTTAAAGCGATAAAGCTTTCCATTTAAATATTTCAGTTTGCCATCCGAAGAGAAGACCTTCTCGTCCAGGTTGTTATATATTGAACACATTGTGAACGTATTCTCAATTCTAAAGTCATCTTCGTTATACTCCTCTTCCTTCTTGGACTGTAATTTAACAGGAGCCTCATCATTCTGACCGTAATTATACTCTATCAACCCTAATTTGGCCAAACGTGTTTTGATAGCGACATCTGTACGACCAACTTCAGAAGCAATCGTATAAGTATCCATTCCATCCTTAAAGTGACGTGTTATCAATTCCTCCTCTTCTTTCGTCCATGGTTTCCCGCTTCTACTTCCTGCAGCAGTTTCTTTCTTGTCAGAAGAATCTTTATTTGGAACTTTTGGTATTATTCCACCATTGAGATCTGCATAATAGCCAGAGCTTCCATACCACCGATTGTCTACTTGTACATAATATTCATCGCAACCAGAATCGTAATCAACAGCCTTAAACTGTTTCAAGTAGTTTTGTTCATCAAGTATAGTATAAAGTGGCGTATGATTTTGAGCTGAAATAATTCTTTTCCCTAAAGAGAACATGCCGTTAGTAGCCACTTGTATTATTGTCATCGAAACTAAGGTATCAGTATAATTGATTCCATAGAAAATATTGTTGAGTCTTATTAGTTGCCCACTAGACGAAAAAACTTGTTCGCCTCGCCTATCAATTATACAACTTCTATTCTGTTTATTTTCTATTATATATTCCTGAGAAGTTGGATCCTCTTCGTCATTACAAGTATCCGCTACAACATTATTTACAGATAATTCTACGTCATTAGTTTCGACAATTGGTTTCTGGTAATCTTCGTTATTACTACATCCTCGCAGCATATCAACAGCCACTTCAATCTTATCAATCAACTCCATTGAGTCCTCTTCGCTCATCAAAGCAATTTTTAAGTCTGATAAGAAATTATCAAGTGTAAAAGCTAACGATGGTGTAATATCACCTTGCTGAATAGGATGGTTTATTATCTTGTCGAGTAGATCGTATACTGTGGGGTATACCTCTTTGAACATATCTCTCTCACTACGATGAGATTTCAGAAAAGAGAAGTATTGAAGATTTAGTGCTATTTGTATATCTTCATTGAAGCGATGGAATTGACGCACCAGTTCATTATCTGTTTGTTCGGAAACAACAACCTCTTCAGAATCCTCTCCAGAAAGAATCTTCTCATATTCAGACAATGCAGCAACAGAATTATCAATGGTGTTATCAGAACTTTCTGCTAGTCTGTCTATTTGTTCTACTTTTAGATTGGTATAAGTTTCAAGTAAAGCTCTTTTTAATGATGAACGCCCAGAACTTAATGTCATCAGAAAATACAAATCTTCGTCAAGCTCAGCGTACCTAACGCAATCTTCTATTTTTGCCTCAGATGGTTTTATATTTGTATCGCGCATCAAAGATAGAATGTCTTCCTTACCACGAACTGGAACTATGTGCCAAAAACTATCACTTTGCAGATACCAGAATGGCAAATACGCTTCCGAATGAAAAATAGGCTCAGATGGGAACACTCTATTCCACATCTTTAAGTACATAGATTTCAATGCGTTGTCATAATATATCTCATTATCAGACAACACATTTCGTTCGTATAATTGTATCACCGCCAGCATCAAAACTGCCTTATGCGGAGATTTGCGCCCCCATTTATTATTAGTCCTTAGATTTTGAAAAGCTTCTACGTAATCCATGTATAGCTGTTATTATAGTTCTTCAGGTTCTTCGTCTTGAGAGAACTCATTTAACTGTTTGTTTGTTAATTGAAGGAATATGTCTAGGAACGACCTGTGCGAGAAGAAATAGCCAGAATCTGATTTTAATTTATCTTCCATCACAGAGAATCCATAATTGGCATACTCTTCCATCGTTTCAATCAGATTCGTAACAACAGTATTGACCTTAATATCACCCTTATCAAGGGCAATCCAGTCAATATCTGTTTTTGCCACTAATGCAATAAAAATATAGGAACGTAACCCCGAGTAAGCATGTCTAAATTTTTTGGAATCAAGATTACCCCATTTATCTATAGGTTGACCCAATACTTTCAAATCTTCACTAGAGTCAGACAATGGCAGTTTCTTATTGGAATACAAGCCAATAAAGAATGCCATAATGTATGGTTCGTAGCCTGCACCTAGAACTTTGCCTTTGGCGCCGGTATTTTCAGAAGCTCCAACACCATAATCAGAAATAACTCTTAGCACACTTTGTTCGTACTTCTTCTCAAATCGAGGATTTCTGCGCCCCCAAATATCTATCAACTTCTCGTCTTTGCCTACAAGTTCTTCTATATTGTTCAAATATTCCGCCATAATTATTTGATTTTAGATATTACTGTTTGAATGGTACCAAGTTTTTTATCATCGAATGGTTTCTTCTTTTCGATACGGAAAACTCTTCCATTCACTTCATTAATTTTAGATTCATCCAGAACAACTTCTCCATTTTTCTCCTTTAAGAAGCTCTTTGTAACAATAATAACCTGCTTCTTCAGTTTGCTTATCACGTTAAAGAACTCGCTCTCCTTTGCATCAGTAAAAGAAGATGTAGGTGCATCAAATAGCAATGGAAACTCAGTTTTATCCTTTTCACTCGACAACTTACCTATAGCAAATAGAACAGACATGAGATAGGTTGTACGGAGCGCTGTATTAGGTGTGAAGATTCTTGTATTATCATCATTCATCAACACAGCTTCTCCCTGTCCGTTAGCTTTTTCTAAAATTCTTATTGTTCCCTTGAAATCATTTGTATTTAATTTTTCAAGGAACTCATTTGATTCATCCTCAATTGCATGAAGCAATCTTTTCTTATTAGCTTCTTTAGCTGACTTGAATGCTTCTGAAATCTGTCGGATAATCAATGCTGTCTTCGCAAAAATAGCGGCAGAAGTACCTTCAGCCAATTTACTAAGGGCATCTTGCGCTTCGTCTAGGGCCGCACGGTGTTGAACCCTCTGTCTCTTCAAAAAGTCGATTCTGTTTTCAGCTTTGTTCTTCTGATCAATCCAATTGGAGATATTCTCATAGTTTGCCAATAGCTGTTCCTCCGTAAGACCATCCGTTTGAGCAAGAATACGTTTTTTCTGGTCAAACTCAACATTTAGGTTTGCATCAATCTTTTTCACCTCGTCGTGCATACGATTATTGAATGCAATAGCGTCCTGTATCTTATGGCGTAACTTTGTAATCTCAGACAAATTATCATTAAGTGTTGTATCACGTTTCTGAAGTTCAACAACATAATTATTCACATAATAAGGATCTATTTCTTCTTCCTCAGGAACTTTTAATGATTCTTTATATTCTTCAAGACGATGTAGCATAAACTCCCATGCCTCAGTATGTTTCTTTGCGGGGCGACCACAAATCTTACAAACTTCCTCATCAAGCATTTCTTGCATAATTTTCTGACCAGGAATATGAACAGGAAGCGGAACAAAGTCTGTTTGCATTTTCTTAATTACTTTCTCTGCTCCTGCAGTAAGAAGATAATCCTGTTCCAGCTTTCTACGTTTCTTGTCTACCTCACTTATCTTACTCGAATACTCTTCTGCAATATCAGCAAAGCCCATCAGAATCCACATATCATCAAGGAGATTTATGGTATAATTCTCATCTATGCGAGCTTGCGTCTGGGAGCGTTTTTGTGATAGAGTTTCTATTCTACGATTAACAGCAATAAGAAGTTTTGAAGCCTCTTTGCTTTGCTCTATACTTTTAAGCAAACTATCAAAGTTCACAGCCTCGTTCTCTTTGTTTTTTATCTCACGATCAATATCTGAAAGAGTACCTGTCTCAAACTCAATCGTTCTATTAAGTTGTTTTATTCTGTCAGTATTCTTTTTATCCAATCTTTGGGCATTGTCTCGGGCTTGGTCTGCCTTATTTGTAGCATACTCCATAAAAGCGAAATAGGCCTCAAAATCCTTCACGTCACTAAACGTTTCAACAAGCATTTTCAACGCATTTGAATTTTGGAATACGTCAAGATCGCTTTCTCCTTTAAACATTGTATATTTTCGAATTTCAGAAGGCAAATCGTAGTCAAAACGAACACCATCTTTCTCAATTCTTTCTACCCCGTCATTTTCAATAAGATTAAAAGAATAATTTGAAGTGCTAACCTCTCCGTCGAATGACTTGGTAAAGTGGAACATCTTCTCTAGAATCTTTGTTTTTCCCTTATGCTCATAGGTCATAGCAACCCTTACGTCATCAGATTCATTGGCAAAAAGTTCTTCTATGCGCTTTTTGGAAATGAACTTCGTGTCCATTTTGTTTGTACCATCGGTACGGAATAACCATTCAAGAGCTTCGTAAAAAGTTGTTTTACCGTCACCATTTGATCCAATTATAAGATTGAGACCATTGGTTAGTTCAAAGCAGTTATGTTTATAGTAGCTTCGAAAGTTCTCAATTTCGATCTTCTGTATAATCATAGGATATAGTTTTCGTTTATATAGTTAAACACTGTCATATAGACTTTTTTCTGGATACTCTCGTCAGTTGATCCATTAAGTTCTTTGATGATTCTGGCAACAGCTGCAACAATGACATTTTCTGAGTTAAGAGCTTGATACATGTCCTCATACTCTGACTTGTCATAGTCATAAAGTTCCTGTAACTTAGGGTCATCAAGAACCATGTGCAACATTCTTTCCTTGTTATTCATAAAATTTCATTGTTATATAGATTCAAACCATAATAATTCATAACATCTCGGAGCTCCATCTCTGAATAAGACGGGTTTTCCGAAAGGAGAGCGAAATTATTAACTCTAAGTAATTCTCCACGTAAAAGCGCTTGCTCCATCCTAAAGCTATCACTATTTGGATTTAGCTCAGGAATCACCACAAGATCGTGTAACTCTGCCATTTTCTTATCAGGATGAGTTCTAAGCACACGTCCACGACGCTGAATAAACTGACGTGGGTTTCCTGTGCTGGAACAGAATATAGCTAATTCACTTCGGGGCACATCTACACCTTCATCAAGACACTTCATAGAAGTAAGAACCTGCAACCGTCCCTCTGCAAAATCATAGAGGATCTCTTCACGATCTTTCTGGCCAGAAATGAATTTCCTTACAGTCACATGGTCATCCACGTCTGTTACCACTTGAGTGTATTGATTAATCAAGTGTTCTGCATCGTTATCATCACCGATGTCTTCCGACTTATCAAAATCATCATTTCCACCAACATAATCTGGTATGTTTCCTTCAGGAACGTAAACGAGGGTATATTTAAGATTTCCTTTCTCTTGATGCCGCTTTTCGATAATCTCCCTAAATGCTTCCAACTTTCTTTCGGCCTTATGTACAATCCGTTTCCTAGCCAATAGTAGCATCTTTAGTTTCTCATCGATATCTTCAAAACGGCCTTTATCAAAATTAAAATACTTGGCTATCCTTTCTGATAATTCTACGTATGCGCTCATCTCTTCCGAGGTTAAACGAACCAAATGTGGATAGTACATGTATTTGCATAGAACTCCCTTTTGTATGGCTTCTTCCATACTATATTCGTAGGTATAATGATCCTCAGAACCGAAGAACTTCCTCAACTTCTCATTACCTTCATCATCAAATTGACGTTCAGGTGTAGCAGATAAGCCAATTCGTCTAAGATATGGAATCTCCTTCAATCGCTTAACCAAAGAACCAGAGCCCATATTATGGCACTCATCAGCTATTAGAAGCAAGCGCTTTTTGTCAAAGCCATTAAGAACCTTGAAAACCTTCTCTCTTGCATACGATGCATATGTTGATATGATGATATATGAGACCTCAGGTTCCCGTTCTGTCTTGTATTTCTCATTAAAGAGAATACGCTCTACCTCATCACGCCAAGTAGGATTTTTCGAATATACCTTGGTTATATTGACAAACTGGAACTTGCGACACTCTTGTTCCCACTGATTTACCAAGGTTACTGTGGGCACAAGTATAATTGCCTTATAATATCCTTTGCGTTGATAGATTTCAAATAGGCAATTCAAGGAAGTAATAGTTTTACCAGTACCAGTTGCCATTGCAAACAAACCCTTCTGGCCATTATTCTTCCAATTCTCAAATGCGGTCTTTTGATATTCGCGAGGTCCAGAAGGATATGGGAATCGCGGTTCGATATCGAAATCATCATGCGCCATCCACGCCGCCTCTTGTCTTTCGCGTATAGCTCGTTCCTTCTTTATTTTTCGAAGTTTGGCCTCAACATCCAATAGTTCCTCAATGTCTTTATCGCCGTAATTCGATACTATGGCAGATACCAGATCGTCAGGAGAAAGGTACTCTACGTTCTTTTTCCTACCATCCATAATTGAATCGAACTCCTCACGCTGACTCGCTATGCGTTTCTGCACCATCACATCGACAGATTCACTACGATCAATTTTAATTTCTTCTAGATTGTTGAATAATCCACTAATTGTGAAGTTTGCAGACCCCGTAAATGAGGTTGTACTGTCACCATCTCTAAACTGACCAGACTTCGTATGAGCAATACCCTTTTTATTTTGGGGTCTGATAATTCTGATATCTATCCGCTTGTTGTAGATAAGAAAAGCCAAACACTCGAAGAATTGTTGCTGATACTCATCAAAAGTCTGACGTAACGTTTCAAAGTTGGTCAAATCAAAGCAGTTAATTATGTCACCATGCAAGCCTTTGCTAATCGCTTGCTTATCATCATCAGAAACGATGTGATTTATTACCAATCGCATTCTGCCTCCATTCGAGATAAATGTAGCAAAACCATCAGCAAGTACACTAATGGTTGCAGAACTGAAATAACCTAATTGAAGGTCAAACTCCTTACTGTTCTCCAAACAATCGTTGAAGAACTTCTCTGGCGAATTAAACTCCCCAGGTCTATACGTTCCGTCATCAGCCCAATCTACCTCGTACAGCATAATTATTATATTTCAATTAGAAAATATGGATTAGCAGGTTTTAATATATCACCAATAGATTCAATTGCGTTATTTTCTATACAGGCTACAATATAATCATACATTTCTTTATAATTATAAATTCCTATTTCGTCCCAGATTTTTGACTTTTTATTAAATGTGTAGGAGTTTGGATGTATATAAACCTGAAATTTCCTACCTCTGCATTTCTTGTATAAATCACAAGAATCAATATGTATAAACTCTACTTCCTCACCTGTTTTGAATTGAACACATGTAACAAAAAGATCCATATCTTCACTCATATAGAATTGAGCAAGTTGTGAATACCATATTTTTCGAGAAGAATCATTGTTTATTATGTACTCAGAATTATCAGAGGTGTTAGTACAGTCTGTAAAACTAATGATATCATTATTACTTAAGAACCTTATAACATCATCTCCTGTCGAAATAGGCTTATGCATTAAAACATGCAATCTCAATTTTTCCTTTTGTTCTTGAGTCATAACAGTATATTTAGATAAAGCAATTAGTACACATGATATCATCACCAAGGATTTCAGCAAGGGTTGTTCCCTTGTTGCTTGCTCGGTTTTCTTTTTGGCGACGGATGATGTCGAGCTTAATCTGGCGAATACGTTCTGGTTTGATGAGGTCTGCTAGGCTCTCATTCTGATTCCAGGTGTAGCCATCTTTCTCGAATTCCATCGCCTGCTTAAAGAGATCAGGATGTTGCTCATAGAGCCATATCCATTCTATCTTCTGTTGGAAGAAACAGAAGTAGCAACCAGAACGACTGCGGCAATAGGTTCCTTTCTCGCCATCTACCTCAAAAGGTATTTCCTCGTAATAGGCAGGAACTCCTACTCCACTCTCCCTCAACAAACGGAAAATATCGTCTTTCACTAATATGTCTGTATTATCAAGCAATGGGAACTCATCAAGTTTTCCAACTGGATAATCCGTAGTCTTCAAAAACTCAAATACTGCATGATTGAATAGTTTGACATCATAGTCGAGCAAAGCATTCATTTTCTTAGAATAGAAAAATTGCTTAGTGATTGGCTTTCTAACAGTATCAAGTATTTCGTCACGCAGGAACCCTTCTGGACACAGTCGCTCGTATATTTCCGCGATCTGATCCAAGTTTTCGTTATGCAAGAACTTATTGATAACATCAATACTCCAAATATTCTTGCGGAACGGGAATACGGCCTGAATATTGGGCTTTGAAGAGATATAACCATCACGATCCTCATCGCCACGAATACCAACATACGATACGGCATAATCATCACCAACGTATTCCTCGAACTTATCGAGTTTCATCTTTTTGGTACACCAACGGGCTTGAGGAGAAGGCAAGAAACCACCCATAGCTTTTAAGAAGTGATGGAATGGTGTTGGTTCGGGGCTACCTTCGGCAGCTCTAAGTCTTTCAATTTTACCCAAATAGGCCTCCAGGCGATTAATCAGCGTTTCGGTTTCAGCCAACTCACAACCTGTATCTGAATTATAGTACTCAATCTTTAATGATGGGTACGTCTTTTTCAGATAGATGGCGAGAGCAGCACTATCCTTACCACCTGAAATACCTAATATATGTCTTACTTTTGTCATTTCATTTTTTTACTTAATATCGACAGCAATGTACATACGTCGACGTTATTATCACCTGAAAGCAACTGATTAATCTTCTTCTCCAAATCAGCAGCCTTCGATTTATCTTTCTCTGGTAGAACATAAGTCTGAGTCCGAACACTACTACCTTTGCTAGTTACCATATCGAAAGAATATGCCTCATTCTGCTCTGTATTGCCAATCTTCTTTGATATATCGGAATACTTCTCGCATTCGCGGAAAAGATATACCAAATCATCAGCTAATTTATCTTCTTGTTCATCTCGCAATGCATCAAGTCGCTGTTCGAGAATAGTATAGCAGATTGACTGATACCACTCAGTGCGGTTATCATACTCAGTCATTACATGGTGATAGAACTCACGTTGCTTACCTGTCAACAGATAGTCTTTAACATTGGCCAGTCGCTCACGTACTTCAACAATATATTCTGAATATTCATAACTCTGCAAGCCAAAACCTTCCACAAGTCTCGCTTCAATACGATCTATTAACTGAGTGTAGCATGTACGCAGTTCCTTTATGGCTCGCTGAATGATTCTTCCATACTCGTTAATAAACTCTTCTTGTTTCAAAATTTCCTGAGTAAAGCCTAGTGCATCAGGCAGATCTTCAAAGAAAGCCTTTTCTGGATCCTTAGCATTTGCAAGTACATCACGGAATCTCATTGTTGACTCATGATCGAATTTACGAGTATGTTTGGTATATTCGTTCAAACGGACATAGAAACTCAAGAACGGCTTGATAGTCTCAATAAAATTCGAATTAGTAATAGCATGCTCGTCTCCAAGATTGATAAACCGGCGATATTGGTTGAAGAAACCCATCTTCATACCATCTACAGCAAACTTCTTAACTGCGAAATCACCAGGATGCTTCTGTAACAAATCAAAGAACTCCATGTTGACATTTGGCATGAAAGCACCATTTGACACATTGTACAAAGCAAAATCCTGACGCTTAATATATAGGTAGGTTGGAATCCAGAATTCAAGGAATCCTTGCTTTAGCTTATAAGGCTGAGCTGATAGAAGCTTTATTAATTCAGAGATTTTTCGAGCCTTATTCTCAGAACTATTTAAGAACTCCTCACAGGCATTCCATAAAGGCATAAAACCTTTGTTGGTAGGCATATCAGCAAAATCGCCATCCAGATGCAATCCTGTATTCTGCAGTAACGATGCATAGATAGTCTTTTCTGGTGGGAACTTGTCGTTAGCAAATCCCAGCCCCACTTCAGAGTTGTGATCTATCAAATGGGTGAGATAACTCTTTCTAGCAGATGATATAGTACCACTAAGCTTATGCTTATTGAACAGTTCATTAATCATCACGGGCGTTTGGCTATATACTTTGTCGCAGACTCTTGACAGCAACTTATTGAAATCACGATGCGAAGCTACTTTTTGCACCTTTCCATCAAACACCCAAACAACCCGATCCTGATACGAGAATAGATTATCACTAATTGCTTTATTCAGAAGATTCTCTTCGTGTTCCTTTTGCTTTTGAATCTCAGTAAAGGCCACCCTATCACTTTTATCAATCACTCGTTCCAAAAGGTACAGATATTTCTTGATATTATAAAGATGTTCTATGATAGCCTCAGTATTAGTAAAGTAGGCAAAAATCAACGCATGCTCATTTTCTGAACTGAAATCTTTGATTTGGGCCAATACCTTTTTGTTGGTCGAGAAAATCAACTCTATATAACCATCAGTATCGCCAGTTGGCACAACATCTAAAGGTTCTTCGCGAATCAAATAATCAAAGAATCGTGGTGTTCCCTTCTGATAGAAATGGGCTTTTACTGGAGATATTCTTCGATTAAAGAACACGCTTAATTCATCAACAATAGAATCAGGTCGTGAAACCTTCATTCCCGCTTCGATAATCTCTGCTTCGAGATCAATATCAGTACCCTCAAACAAGACCAAACGCTCCTTATATGCAGCATATCGAATGATTTTCTTTGCTGACAACTTCTGGATAATCTCTTTGGCATTATCCATTGCCATCGCCTCACGAGCATAATCAGTCAGGTTTCTTTCAGTAAGCTTGAAGCCTGCTGTACCGAACAAGTTAAGTAAACCTATTGCCTTAACCAGCTTTGTAGCATTAAGCATCTCGTTTTTATCGCTCCAGTCTTGACCCTCAACTCGCTCTATCGAAACCTTGATAGCCCCCCAACTCATAGAGTCGGCATTTGCATCTTTCAGATACGAATAGAAGTTGTACAGAATATAGTCGTAAACATTCTGAAGATTATATGTAAGATGGTCATCGGCTTCAAACTCCGAGATTGAATTACTTCCTTTTGCTGCAAGGAATGTAAAAAGCGATCGTTCATTTTGTCCATATCGACGGATAGCCGACGTAATTGTATAAGCAGAGAACAAATCTAATGGGTACAACTGCATAGCCGTATCCACCGAAAAATCCTGTGAGACAAAACGTGTAGATTTTGCTAACTCTGCAAGCTTTAATATATTATCGGTAGCTTTATGGCTCTGCTGCTCTTGTAACTGTATCGATGCCAAATGAAGCAACTGTTCGATCGGTTCTACAAAGGTAATCTCCTTAAAACGGCCTTTAACCTTTGTCCATTCGTTAGTTTGTTCTTTTGTCAAACCTTTAGCATAAGCACCAAAATTCTGGTGTAAGGTTGTTAAAAGCATTATCTGACGAGTAGGAACATTAATCAATTCCGACAACTTCTGCAAGAAATAAAGCTCTTTTTCTGGATTATTCTTAGCAGCATGCTCTAAAACTTTACCAAACTCATCAATAACAATCAGTAAGAACTTTCCCTTTTTCTGGCATTGATTATAGTAATCCTTCAAACTATCAAGGATACTGTCGGTATTACCCTCAATATTCAGAGCCCGGCTCAAAAGTGTCGACATCTCGGCATAATCGCCAACAATATTCATTATTTCAAACGCCTTTGCGTCTGAAAGATTCTTGGAATCCAAAAGACATCTCTTCTTGCCAGTTTTCTTTAAATCGGCTTCAAGTGCCAACAAGAAACTCGACTTTCCAGTACCATACGAACCAATGATAGTAAAAGAATGAATGCCAGAATGGAAATCGTTCACAATGTTGTGAATCGCATTCTTAGCATTAGGCGTTACCAGGTATTGCATACCCTCAGCAAAGCCGTTTTCTATATTTGCGGATAAACTAAATGTCCGTGCCATAATAATTATCTAATACATGTTTAACATCCAACTCTTTAATGAATTGAACTTGTTTGATACCAGCTACATCGCTATAAGCGAAATACTGATTATACTCGTTTGCCAAAAACTTCATCATCTCAATCGTTTCATAGTCCTGCATACAGAACACAAGTCCTACTCTCTCTTGAATCGTATCGAATGAGATGGTATTATCACCTTCTTGCTCCTTCAACATCAACAGGCCATAAAGGAATATCTCTTTGGTAACCTTACGTTTACCATCTACATTGAAGTAATAACCTTTACCTTCTGAATTTTGGCGAATTAAATCAAGATCTATCAACAATGATGAGAAGTCTTCGTTTGATTGTGGCTTACGGGGTAAGCAATAGTTCTGAAGCAAAACACCTACATCCTTTTTAACTGTATTCTCATTATACAATGTAGCTTTTCCTGCTTCAGCCATTTTCAACTTCACGTAAGTCAAAACCTGTTCACGTTCAAAGCTTGTACGTTCTCGCTGTACACCACAGAAGAACATTTTATATAATGTTGCTTCTTCAGAGAATACCAGATTGAAATGGAGTAACCACAAGGTCGCAATATCTTCAAGATACTTATCCTTACCACTTATTTCATCGAAGAGGTAGTCACCAAGCCAAGATATTTTATCGCTCTCGGTAATACCAAACGCCCTTAGCCAGAATCGAATAGAAGCAACCATATTCTTACCTACGCCCAATCCGATTACAGCCTCAGGACTATTAAAGTCGTTACCTGATACAACAAAATCATAACCTTTCTTTAGCCAAAGCGACTTACAAGGGAATGACTCGTGACCAGAAAACGCATATTTCACGCCTTTTGCCTTGTTACTTGCATTCATTGTCTTTAGTTCATAAATTATAGGGGAATAAAAAAAGCGCACCCTCATCCCTTGCATACTTACATCCGAGCCGTCGGCAAACAGGCCCTAACACGATATACAAGGAAAGGGTACGCCTATATAGGCGTATCCCAATCCCAAGAGGTCGTGTTTCAAACTAGTTTTGCCGACTATTTGGATGTAAACCTCATCAGAATTTTGAATACTCAATTTCTGTCCCGCAATGTCCTGCAAAGTGGTCCACACTCACATTAGAGATAGGTTTCTGCCATCACAGAGCACAGAGCTCAATCTAGCAGTTTCCACAATGCAGGGACAAAGGTACAAAAAGTTTTGTGAAAAATACAAAGAATGGGGCTAAAAAATGCAATTTACAACAAAAAAGACGGAGAAAATGATTCTTTTCTCCGTCTCTTATGATTACATTCCCCAATGATTAAACTTAAACGGTTTTGTTTGTGTTTCTCGCCTCAAGCACGTGCTGACCTAATTCTGTAAGTAGCCATTCGCCATCTTTACGCCCACCTTTTCGGATAAGGACGCCCAACTTTTTCAGCTTTGCCAAATCTCTTTCAACAGTTCTTTCTACATTAAGATTCTTTTCCGAAGTCTTTTCCGACATCTTTTCCGACATAGCCTTTGCTGAAATCTGGGAGTCAAGAGATACTAATTGCAATATAACTATCTGACGATCAGTCAGTTCTTTTCCGACATCTTTTCCGACATCTTTAGTAACATATTCATCCTCAGCATTGGCAAAAATGATGGTTTGGAACTGAGATGGAGTTGATTTGAAAACAGGTTTCAATTCTTCCTTGTATCCCTCCAGCGCCTTTGTTTCGTTGCAGATCCTGGTTAATCCGCTACCACGTTTCTCCATATAGTCGAGCTGTGCCATCACATTGGCAAGAATAGGGTTGCGACGCTCGGAAGACACATCGGCAATATCCAAATTCTGAATTAACATGCCGTTATACATACCGCCAGGCGAGGTAACAACAATGCGATCGTCGTAAATATCCAGATGTACCTCGCCACCCATTACGGTATAATCTCTATGGATAAAGTGGTTAACCATCGCCTCTAACACAGCACGCTCGGCATACTCGGGCTTATTCTTGCGTCCATCGGGCAGTTTCTCCCAGCCACGCTTAGTGTTTGATTTTACAAAGTTCATAGCCTCGCTAAGCAACAACAGTACATT
Source organism: Prevotella sp. P6B4 (assembly GCF_000619985.1). Taxonomy (NCBI): domain Bacteria; kingdom Pseudomonadati; phylum Bacteroidota; class Bacteroidia; order Bacteroidales; family Prevotellaceae; genus Prevotella; species Prevotella sp. P6B4. The sequence goes on along the minus strand of NZ_JHVE01000014.1, from coordinate 1,201 downwards.
GCCCGTATACTCAGCGTCGTTAATGGCATCGCCCTTCTCCTTGCCGTCCCATCGTGTGCAATACAGACGAGACTGAGACACAGGGCTGTAATCAGCAAACAATGCACCAGCGTTGGTAAGTTGTCCGTCTTTCGTTACAAGTCCGAAAGACAGGAGGTACTTTTTGTCCCAATCCTGTCCGGTTCGATTTATAAATGTGTTTGCCAAAAACGCAAAGGAATTTTCCTCTACTTTATAGTCGGTAAGCAGCGAGTCGTAGGTTCATACGTCCTGCCCGTTTATCCTATGCGGGATCATCTCTACATCTGGCAGAGGATCCATATAGTCGCGAATCTTGCAACTGATAGCTTCACACACATGCTGTACATCGGCGAGCCCTACTACAATGCCTTCATTATTTACGCCATAGAAAAGACTGCCACCCATGCCATTAGCAAAAGCGCTTACACTCTTAAGCCAACTTTTAGGTTTGCTTTCCTCGAGTGCAACTTTATAGTCGTAAGCCGTACATTCAGCTATCAGCTCTTGTATATTCGTCATTTTTAGTTCATCACTTTTAGTCTTTGCTTGCAAAGATACAAAAAGTTTTGTAAAAATACAAGAATAGAATTAAAAATATTCAATTTAGAACAAAAAATATTTGGAACTTATTGAAAAATGCTCATATCTTTGCAGCGTGAAAGGAACCTATTTAGGATGGGAGCCCCGGTTGGTCCGGCAAGCAAGGCCATTAAAGTGGAGTTCCTTTTCAAAAGCGCACAGAGCACAGAGCACAGTTTATTTGCGAGAGGGGTACATGGATTAGTGAGTTTTACTCTATATAATAATTACTATATATATAATATATATATTATATATATAGTAAAAATATTACTTGCATATTTTGAGGTGCTCATGAGAAAACTGTGCTCTGTGCTCTGTGCTCAAATGAGTAGACCTGCTAATTATAACAATTCATTAACAAATAATATTTCATTATATAACGAATTTTTCGTACATTTGCATTGTCAAGATGAAGATGGAGATGATGCTCCCGCGCGAGGAAAAAGAATCTCTCACGTGCACTAAGAAATTCTCCCACGTGTGGCCGCAAACCAACATCGAAGTTGAGACAATAAAAGAGTAAAAATATAAAACGGTAAAAAATTTAACAACAACACAAAAACAAAATTAGAATTATGGCACTTAAAGTTAAAGCACA